>DUPB01000236.1 GCA_012838585.1 Bacteroidales bacterium | reverse complement strand
GGCACGCTCGGGTGATCCTTGGCGAACTCCACGGTGCGAATCACCTCGCGGCAGGTGGCGTCGAACACCTCGTCCGTCTCCCTCCCCTCCTGCGCGTAATCCATGATGGAGAGCACGTTCCGCCTGGCCAACCGGTTGATGGTGTTTTCACAATCCTCGAGAGACGACCCGCCCACGAAGTGACGGTAGATGGTCTTCTTGATAATCCCCTTCACGGGAAAGCGAATGGCAAGGGCGAAGTTGACCAGCCGCTTGGAGAACTCCACCAACGAGCGGTTGTTCATCACCTTGAAAAGGAGGTAGGCTTGGCGTAAGCCATAATTGGACTGGTCACGAAACGCGATTTCGGTGTTGTGGAAGTCTTGCAAGGATGTTTGTTCAGTTCGCATTAGAATATACGTTTTATCGGTTGTTCTTCGCTGGTAGCGTGACGTGTGAGATAGCCCCCGGCAATCCCCGGTAACTCGAAACAGTCAAATGGCGTGCTCCTCACAAAAATAACTATTTTTTTGGAAAACGATAGCCGAATTCCGTGAAAAAACGCGTATCTTGTCAACGGTACCATTATTATTAAACCTTTTAATATCAAAATCGACATGAGAAAGAGGCTGCTCACGTTGACGGTAGTGTTTCTCTCCACCCTACCCTACTTGTATTCAGCGAGCATCCACGTTACCATTACTAACGTGAAAGAACCAAAAGGAGAGGTGATTATTTACCTGTTCAAAGGGAGCGAGGGGTTCATGGACCCCGATAGTGCTCACGGCATCGTGAAGATCGAGGCGTCGGACTACGAGAAGGGGCACACGTTTTGCGACCTGGAGACCGGGGAGTACGTGGTGATCCTGCATCACGACAAGGATCGGAACGGCAAGATGAAATCGATACTGGGTGTTCCCCGCGAAGGGTTCGGCTTCTCGCGCAACTACCGCCCCAAGACAAGGGCACCCAAGTTCAACGAGGTGAAGTTCGCCGTGGAAG
The DNA here is from genome assembly GCA_012838585.1 of Bacteroidales bacterium. GTDB lineage: Bacteria > Bacteroidota > Bacteroidia > Bacteroidales > Dysgonomonadaceae > Proteiniphilum. The sequence continues at coordinate 4,584 of DUPB01000236.1, read as the reverse complement.
GGGACACCACCATCGAGATTAAAATGATTTACTTTTAACGATACAAATTTTTTGTTTATGCCGAAAGGATTGTACAAGTTACCTGACATCAAGAATGAACCCGTGAAGAGCTACGCTCCGGGTTCAGAGGAGAGGGCCGCGTTAAAGGCCAAATTAACAGAGTTAAACCAGGGGGGACTAGACCTACCCATGATAATTGGGGGTAAGGAGGTGCGTACCGGGAAGCTGATGGATATACGGCCCCCGCACGATCACCAGCGTCTGCTCGGTCATTACCACCAAGGGGGCAAGGAACATGTTGCCCAAGCCATAGAGGCTGCGCTAAAGGCGAAGCACGCGTGGGAGGCGATGGGTTGGGAGAGCCGCGCGGCTATCTTCCTCAAGGCCGCCGACCTAGTTGCCGGCCCCTACCGCTACGAGTTCAACGCTGTCACCATGATCGGTCAGTCAAAGAACGCCTTCCAGTCGGAAATCGACGCGGTGTGTGAGCTAATCGACTTCTTCCGCTTCAACGCGAAGAACATGATGGAGGTGTACGCCATGCAACCCAACTCCTCGCTCGGCGTCTGGAACCGAATGGTGTGGCGCCCGCTGGAGGGGTTCGTGTTCGCGCTCACGCCGTTCAACTTCACCTCCATCGCGGCCAACCTGCCCAGCGCACCGGCCATCATGGGGAACACCGTGGTATGGAAGCCCTCTAAGACCGCCGTCTACTCGGCCTGGCTGATCATGAAGGTGCTGAAAGAGGCGGGCCTGCCCGATGGGGTGATTAACCTGGTGTACGCCGACGGGAGTAGCACCGCGGAGGTGATCTTCGCCCACCGGGAGTTCTCCGGGCTCCATTTCACCGGCTCCACGGGAGTGTTCAACAGCATGTGGAAGACCATCGCGGCCAACATGGAGACGTACAAATCCTACCCCCGCATAGTGGGGGAAACGGGCGGCAAAGACTACGTGCTGGCCGACGATACCGCTTGCCCCAAGCAGGTGGCCACCGCCCTCACGCGTGGCGCGTTCGAGTACCAGGGGCAGAAGTGCTCGGCCGCGTCGCGGGCCTACATTCCCTCTACCCTATGGGGTAAGGTGAAGCAGTACATGGGCGAGGACCTCAAGACCATCAAAACGGGAGCACCCGACGACTTCAGCAACTTCGTCAACGCGGTGATCGACGAGGAGTCGTTCGACAAGCTCGCGAAGGTTATTGACGAGGCCAAGGCGTCGCCCGACGCGGAGATCCTCTTTGGCGGCAACTACGACAAGAGCGTGGGTTACTTTATCGAGCCGACCGTGATCGTGGCGAAGCGACCCGACTACATCACCATGAAGGAGGAGCTGTTCGGTCCCATCCTGACCGTCTACATTTACGAGCCGGATAAACTGGAAGAGACCATGGATATCCTGGATAGCACCACCGACTACGCGCTCACGGGCTCCATCTTCTCGTCCGACAGGGTGCGCATAGAGATGATGACCAAGCGGCTGACGCATACCGCCGGCAACTTCTACATCAACGATAAGCCCACCGGCGCGGTGGTGGACCAGCAACCGTTCGGCGGGGGCCGCGGCTCGGGCACGAACGACAAGGCGGGCTCAACGCTCAACCTGCTCCGCTGGGTATCGCCGCAATGCATCAAGGAGACCTTCGTGCCAGACACGGACTACATGTATCCCAACTTCAAGGAGAAGTAATGAGTTAAAAGTACAAAGTTTTTCAAGTTGGTGAGCAAAAGTCAAATGAAAGTACTGCGAAGCTGAATATCACCAAGTTATCGAGTATCACCAGGTGGCGTAGCTTGTAGTTATGAAAACAATCGCGGACAAGGTCATCGCCTTTAACCATCAACTGAAGTACCACGGCGAGCTTCCAAAAGGGTTCAGGGTGGTGAACCCTTTCGTGGAGAACCCGGAGACCCCACAGGTCATGGAGGCGTTTTACCGGAAGTATTACAACGACCCACACCGGAGGGGGTTCATCATCGGGATTAACCCGGGCCGACATGGCGCGGGGGTGACCGGGATACCCTTTACCGATACCAAACGGCTGGAGAGCGTTTGCGGCATCAGGATGGAGTCGGCACACACTCACGAGATCTCCTCGGTCTTCATCTACGACCTCATCGAGGCGTACGGCGGTGCAAATAACTTCTACAGCCGCTTCTACATCAATTCACCCTTCCCGCTGGCCATCACCCGGGAGACGAAAAACGGGCAGTGGCTCAACGCGAACTATTACGATGACAAGGAGCTGTTCAACGCGGTAAAGCCTTTCATGATCAAATCGCTCCAAAAGCAGGTCGCCATGGGGCTGGACACCTCCCGGGTCTACATCCTGGGGAAAAAGAACGCCTCGTTCATCCGCACGCTAAACAGGGAGGCGAAGCTGTTCGACCAGATGGTAGAGCTGGAGCACCCGCGCTACATCCAGCAGTACCGGTCGAAAGAGCAGGCTGCCTACATCGACAAGTACCTGAAAGCCCTTGAAGGATAAGCAAAAAACAGCCGTGGTAGACTAAGAAGCCAACCATGACTGGGGAGTAAACTGTAGACAACTACAAGAGACAGCGCCCTTTTTACGATTTGTGAAAAAAAATACACGATTTGCCAATCAATATACGCGTAAAAAACGGTATACTTGAGGGCTGATTTAAAACTTAAATGATTTATCAACATGAACACTACCGTTACCATTATCGTGACCATCGCCTCCATCTTGCTGCTGTTGCTGATGTGGGGGGTAAGAACTTCCAACAAGCTGATTAGGCTCCGCAACCAGGCAGACAACGCTTTCGCGGGCGTGGGTGCCTACCTGAAAAAGAGGTACGACCTGATTCCAAACCTGGTGGCAGCCGCACAAGAGTACATGGGGCACGAGAAAGAGGTGCTTACCAAGGTGACCGCGCTACGGTCGGAAGCCGAGAAGCCCAACCTGAGCAACGAAGAGCAGATAGTGCTGGGCAACAAGATGAACGATGCGCTGAGGTCGTTCCAGGTAGCCGTGGAGAACTACCCCCAGTTGAAGGCCGACACGCATATCATGCAGTTGCAAGCCGCCCTGAACGAGGTGGAGGAGCAGCTCTCCGCCGCCCGACGGACCTATAACGCTGCCGCGATGAAGTACAACAACGGCGTGCAGCTCTTCCCCTCGAGCATCATCGCGGGAATCGTCGGCTTTCGACCCAAAAGCTACCTCGATGCCGTGGGTGCCGAGCGCGACAATGTTGACGTGAAAAACCTATTTAGAAGATAACCATGGATAGCAGTATTAATTTTGACGCGTTTTACAACAGGGAGCTACTGCCCCTGCTAACGGAGGCCGACAGGCTTCGGCGACAAACCCGCGCGAAAAACCGCGGCATCTCCCTTAAATATTTCGTGATCACCGCGGTGGTCATCGCTGTTGGCTTTTTGATCAACCGAATCGTTTACGGCACCTGGGTGCACGACGAAAAAGCCAACGTGCCGCTTATCATCATGGTTATGGCGGTATCCGGATTAATATTCTTCTGCCGGAAAGCGATCAAGAAAAACAAGGGTTCTTTCGTGGGACAATTCAAGGGCGATATCATCGAAAAAATCGTGCACTTCGTTGACGACAACCTCTCCTACGACCCGTACAAGATGATACCGGAACGCGATTTCTTGAGATCAAAGCTCTTTCGGCGCAAACCCGACAGCTATAACGGCGATGATTTCGTGAGTGGAACCGTCGGTAAAACCTATATCGAGTTCTCCGAAGTGCATGCCAAGTACCTGATTCAAGATCAAGACGAAGATGGCAACTCAAGGGACAGGTGGGAGAAGCTTTTCGATGGCCTCATCTTCAAAGCCGATTTCAACAAGCACTTCAACGGGGAGTACTTTATCTTTACCGAAAAACCAAGTAGGCCGTCAAGGCTCGAAAGGCTTATCAACCGAGAAGAGGATCGCCTGAAGGAGAAGATTGAAACGGAAGACCGGGAGTTCAACAGGCAGTTCTACGTGTACGGTACCGACCAGGTAGAAGCCCGGTACATCCTCTCGGCAAGCTTCATGAGGCGGCTGCTAGATTTCAAGCAGAAAACCGACAAGAAGATCAGGCTCTCTTTCATCGGCTCGGCTATCTACGTGGCCATCCCCTACAAGAGAAACCTGTTCGAGCCCAGGTATAGATCGTCGGTGGTGGACAAAGAGGATACCGCCGAGTTTTACTACGACCTGAGAACGGTAATCGATATCGTCAAGGAACTCGACCTGAACACCCGCATCTGGAGCAAGCAGTAGGGGCATTTCACCATTCAACTAGGTCGCTTTCCCCGCTGTTGCTCAATCCAAAGCGAACAATGGGGGTCAGTAATGTTCCGCTAACTTTGGAAGCAGGGATAGCTGCAGGGCATCCTCTATCTTGCATAGCGTTTCGATAGAGAGATTTTCCCTGCCCTTTAAAATCTTTGAAATATACTGCTGACTGCAGCCCATTCTTTCGGCCAAAGCTTTCTGGGTCAAATGCAGCTCTTCCATTCTATCGAGCATCATCATGGCAATCTGCTGAGAATAGCGCAACCATCCTTTGTTCATTTTTCTATATTCCGCCTCCTCTCTCCACTT
>DUPB01000235.1 GCA_012838585.1 Bacteroidales bacterium | reverse complement strand
GCGAAGCTAAGTTCTTTTCTTTTAGCGAACAAGTAGATGATGGGTCGCAAAAATTGCTTCAGTCGAGCTTGAAAGCAAACCTTACATTTGCCCTCACTTCCCGCAATCGTTTGCACGTGAATTGTTCAACGAGTTAAGCAAAATATGGGTAGTTACCAGGCGAAACGTTGTAGATTTGCCTGGAATCCCTGTTTTGTATCGTGAGTACAGGGTTCTTGTATTAACGGAGAATAAACTAACACGAGTATACTATGGCTATTCTTAGCTTTCAAATCGATTACCATACCGCTTGGGGACAGCAGGTCTGCATTTGCGGATCCATCCCCGAGCTGGGTGATATGGATGAATCCCAAGCATTGCCCCTCAAAAACGAGGGAGACCTCTGGTGTACCGAAGTGACTATCAATAAATCACAGGAGCTCAGCTACTATTACTTTATCCGCGAACGAGAGAATACTGTTCGCCGTGAATGGGGTAGCCCCCGCACCCTACGGGTTACCGCGAGCAAGGACTACGTCGTGCGGGATCTTTGGAAAAACAGGCCCTATCACGCCTACCTCTACTCGTCGGCCTTCACGGGCACCTTCTTCGCACACCCAAAGGAGGGGCTTCCCGAACGGTATCATGCCCGGTCGGTACTGCTTAACGTGGTATGCCCTTACGTGAGCAGCGAGCAGACGCTGGTGGTGAGCGGCGACTGCGATGAGTTGGGCCACTGGGACCTGCAAAAGGCCAAGCCGATGCGTTGCGTGGAAGATGGGGTGTGGCAACTGCTGCTTGACGCTAAGAAGTTGCCGAAACGGTCTAACTACAAGTTCGTGATCGTCGACAAGACAACCCGTGAAGCGGTTCACTGGGAGGATGGTGGTAACCGCCTACTGGAGCCGGTCGCCGCCAACGAGACCTCCTGGGTCTTCGCGGAGATGGGGTTGCTGTTTCACCACCACCGCTTTCAGTTCAAAGGGGTAGGAACAGCCATCCCCCTCTTTTCGCTAAGAACACGGAACAGCTTTGGTATTGGTGATTTCGCTGACCTGCGCAAGATGGTCGACTGGGTGGCGGAGACCGGTCAGCAGCTGATTCAACTGCTACCGGTGAACGATACCACCACCAGCAAGACGTGGTGCGACTCATACCCGTACAGCGCCATCTCCAATTACGCGCTCCATCCCATCTACTTAGGGTGCACCGATTTTCCACTCAAAGATGTGAAGAGATACAAGCAGTTCATGAAGGAGGGAATGCGTTTGAATGAACTGCCCCAGATGGATTACGAGGGCGTGCTGGCACTGAAAGAGGGGTACGCCCGTGAACTCTACAAGCAAGAGGGCCAAGCGGTCTTGGCATCGGAGGTATTCCAGTCGTTCTTCGCCCAAAACGAAGCGTGGCTCTTCCCCTACGCCTGCTATTGCTTCTTGCGGGATCATGAGAAGAGCGCCGATTTCACCTGCTGGGGCGCGTACCAACACTATAATGAGGCGAACTTGAGGCGATTGGTGAAAGAGGACCCGGAGGCGAAAGAGGTGACCGACTTCTGGTACTTCATACAGTTTCTCCTTCACCAGCAGTTCACGATGGCGAGAGAATACGCCCACGAGAAAGGGGTGGCGCTTAAAGGGGATATCCCCATCGGAATCAACCGGGATAGCGTGGAGGCGTGGCAAACCCCCCACCTTTTTAATATGGATACGCAGACCGGGGCGCCGCCGGATGACTTCTCCTACTTCGGCCAGAACTGGGGGTTCCCAACCTACAACTGGCAGGCTATGGAGGAGGAGGGGTACGATTGGTGGATCAACCGCTTCCGGAAGATGGCGGACTACTTCGACGCGTACCGGATTGACCATATCCTGGGTTTCTTCCGCATCTGGGAGATCCCCTTGGAGGCGGTGCAGGGGCTGCTGGGGTACTTTAGCCCTGCTTTGCCCTACTGGGCGGAGGAGATCGTGCAAGCTGGCATCCCGTTTGATGAGGAGCGGATGTTGCGTCCCTTTATTCACGAGGGGTTTCTCCATGATTTTTTCGGTGAGGAGACGGAGCGGGTGAAGGAGGAGTTCCTCGAGGTGTCGGGATGGCAGCGGTTCCGGCTGAAGCCCTGTTGCGACACGCAACAAAAAATAGTGCAACGGTTCGCGGGGCAGGAGGATGACCGGGAGAAAAAGATCCGCGACGGGTTACTCGCGCTCTGCACGGAGGTACTGTTCGTGCGTGACCCGCGGGATCAGAACCGCTTCCACCCGCGCATCACCGCACAATTTACCTACTCTTACCGTTACCTTGACAATCAGGTAAAGGAGGCCTTCAACCAGCTTTACAACGACTTCTTCTACCGCCGCCACAACTACTTCTGGAGGGAGCAGGCGATGAAGAAGCTGCCCGTGATCCTCTCTGCTACCACCATGATGGCGTGCGGAGAGGACCTGGGGATGGTACCCGACTGCGTGCCATCGGTCATGGATCAACTGCAAATACTTAGCCTGGAGATTCAGCGGATGCCCAAGGTGGAACGGGTGTCGTTCACAGACCTTAACCGATTGCCCTACCTGTCGGTCTGCACCACCTCCACCCACGATATGTCGCCCCTGCGTTTATGGTGGGCCGAGAACAGGGAGCTCACGCAACGGTACTATAACGAGGTGCTCCACCGTGAAGGTCTCGCGCCAGAGGAATGTACTACCGATATCTGTCGCCAAATCGTGGAAGAGCACCTGAGCTCACCGGCCATGTGGGTCATACTGCCGCTGCAAGACTGGATGTCGATAGACGAAGCATTGCGCAATCCCGATATACCGTCGGAGCGTATCAACGTGCCTTCCAACTCGTCGCACTACTGGTGCTACCGTATGCATATCCCGCTGGAACAGCTCCTTGAGGAGAAGGCCTTTAATGAAACAGTGAGGGCTTTGAAACGGTAATCGCTTCTTTCGCGTGTTTCATGGAAACGTGCTCCTTTGAAACGTACCCCT
>DUPB01000026.1 GCA_012838585.1 Bacteroidales bacterium | reverse complement strand
TACCTTACATCTCCAAGTAATAGATTAACTCCGCCAAACGCTCCTTCTGCGTGTCGGTCACCTCTCCCTCCCTTGAACAGTGATACACCACGTTGTAGTTAAACCGTTCGAAGCTCTGTAACAACGGGCTCAAATCGGTCACGTCTAACTTGAGCGACAGCAGGAGTATCGACCCACCCGAAACGGGCAACAGGTCCAACGCCATCACGTGCGCGTAGTGGCTCTCCACGATTCGTGCAATCTCCGTGAGCGAGTAGTCCTTGAGCGGAATCTCTAAAATCAAGATAGAGTTTTCCGATTCCGTAAGCTCGGTAAACTGCTCCGGGGTGAGCGGAGACGTGTACTTTTCCACCTGTCTTTTGATAAATTCTTTGGTCGACATTACGTAAAACGGTTAATTCGTATTACTTTTGTATCTGTTTTACAAAGATGGCAAAATTTCGCGGAATTGACCAGACCGATGGTTTTTATTTTCGCGGAGCGTGTACGAAACCATGTTCACTTAAACCTTGACAAACGCGCAGGGTCAAAGAAAGAGGACAAAGAATACCCGCTTAGCCATGTTTTGATAGATAATCAAAGAGAGAATATGACCAAGTTAAGTGTAAACATAAACAAGGTCGCCACGTTAAGAAACGCACGTGGCGGCAACATACCCGACCTCCTGCAGGTCGCGGTCGATTGTCAACAGTTCGGTGCAGAAGGCATCACCGTACACCCTCGTCCCGATGAGCGACACATCCGCTATTCCGACGTGTATGACCTGCAAGCGAAAGTGCACACAGAGTTCAATATCGAGGGCAACCCCACCCCGGAGTTCATCTCGCTCATTCGCAAGATACGTCCCACGCAGGTAACCCTCGTGCCGGACGCGCACGACGCGATCACCTCCGACGCTGGCTGGGACACCATTACCCATCAGGAGTTCCTAACCGATATCGTGAACGAGTTCCAATCGATGGGCGTGCGCACCTCCATCTTCGTAGATCCGGATAACGACATGATTCAAATGGCATCGCGCATTGGTACCGACCGGATCGAGCTCTACACGGGACCTTACGCGGAGCACTACCACGACAACCGGGAAAAGGCCATCGCACCATACATTGAAGCGGCAACGCTGGCAAAAAAACTGGGACTGGGTGTCAACGCGGGGCACGACCTGAACCTCGATAACCTAGGCTACCTCTCCCGAAACATCCCATGGCTCAAGGAGGTATCGATCGGCCACTCCCTCATCAGCGATTCCCTCTACCTGGGGTTAAAAGAAACAATAAAAGCGTATAAAAATTGTTTAAAAGAACCTGCTAGCGAGGTTTGACCACGCAAAACAGCTATCTTTAGCCGTAGAAACGGAAAGTAATCGACCCAATGGCTCCTGCCGACAGGATCGGTCACCACGGCCATGTAAGGTCGATGCACTATTAAAGCATTAATACACAAACTGTATGAATCTCTTGCAAATCCCCATGCCTGCCGACACGTTGCAGGCAATGTACAACAGCGTGAGCAGCGCAGAAGTAGAGGCGGTAAAGATGAGCGCGTTCGAACTGGCGCAAAAGGGCGGCTGGTTGATGATCGTGTTACTCATCCTCCTCTTAATGAGCATTTACGTGTTGATTGAACGAACGTTGGTCATCAACAAGGCAGACAAGGAGGACCACTCGTTTATGAACCGGATAAAGGATTACATCCACGACGGTAAGATAGAGGCCTCAATCACGCTCTGCCGCCAAACAGACACCCCCTACGCGCGGATGGTAGAAAAGGGTATCTCCCGCTTAGGAAGACCTACCGCCGACGTGATGTCGGCCATCGAGAACCAGGGGAACATCGAGATATCGAAGTTGGAAAAAGGATTGGCCGTGCTGGCCACCTCTGCCTCGGGTGCACCAATGGTGGGCTTCCTCGGAACCGTGACCGGGATGGTGCGGGCCTTCATGGACATGGCGAGCGCGGGTAGCAACGTGAGCGTTACCACCCTATCGGCAGGTATCTACGAGGCGTTGGTCACGACCGTCGGAGGGCTTATCGTGGGGATTATCGCCCTGTTCGCTTACAACTACCTCGCCAACCGGATCAAGGGGATCGTGAACCGGTCGGAGATGAGAATCATGGACTTCATGGATATCCTCAACGAACCCGCTGCATAACAGCAGGGTTGATGCTTGAAAGGGAACCAATCGGAAACTTTTAGGACATGGCATTAAAACAGCGATATAGCATAGAAAAGGGCTTCAGCATGGCGTCCATGACGGACGTGATCTTCCTGCTGCTTATCTTCTTCATGGTCACGTCAACCATCGTCGTCCCCAACGCGATACAGGTATTGTTACCAAGGTCGCAGCAGCAGGTGCAGGTCAAGCCAATCACCCGGGTGACCATCGATGAGAACCTCAACTACTACGTGGCCAACGCCAACGAAACCGAGCGACAGGTGACGTTCGAGGAGATTACCCCGTTCTTGCAATCGGCCTACACGGCCGATCCCGACATCTTCGTCGCCCTGTACGCCGATGAGAACATCCCTTACCGGGAGGTGGTACGGATACTGGACCTCGCGAACCAGAACCGCTTTAAAATGGTGCTGATGACGCGCCCCCAGTAAGTGATACGCTGATTAAACAGCGATCGGACAGAAGCAAAACACTTCAGGTGAAACGATATGGTTGAAAAAGAGAAAATAGTGGGAATAATAGGGACAGCAATTTTTGCCGTGTTGCTTTTCCTGCTGCTCTATTTCACCGTTTTTAAATTGGATATCCCACCGGAAGAGCTGGGGGGGATTCCCGTGATGTTCGGCACGATGGAGGATGCTTTCGGCCTGTACGAGCCGCAGATGACAGAGGTGGTACCCGAGCCATCCCGATCGCCCGAAGTACCCCCCTACTCGCCCAACGAGCCAATGATCGCGCAGGAGAGCGAGCCCACCATTGATGTGCAGGCACAGCGTGAAGAGGAGGAGCGGAGGGCACGACTGGCCGAGGAGCGAAGGCGCCAAGAGCTGGCCGAGCAGCGACGCCGGGAACAGGAGGCACAAAGGAGGGAGATCAACCAGCAAATGTCGGGTCTCTTTGGCGAAGGATCAAGCAGCCGGGGTGAAACCGAGGGCGAAGGGACACAAGGAGTGAGCACCGGCAGTGCCACGGCTGGCGCCACTAGTGGCATCGGGGGAATCGGCTCGTACGACCTGGGTGGTCGTAGCCTGGGCCGAGGAGGTCTCGTGCAACCCAGCTATACCGTGAACGATTATGGGACGGTAGTTGTTAACATTACAGTGGATCCCGCCGGGAACGTGATTCACGCGGAGATCGGGCGAGGCACCAACACACCAAGCACTTCCCTGAGAAGTGAGGCGTTGCGTGCCGCTCGGGGTACCAAGTTCAATGCCATCAACTCGGCCAACAACCAACAGGGAACCATTACCTACCGGTTTAACCTGAAGTAAAAGCACTTTCCCCGGGGTATCACGATGAACCCATAAAGCCAATACAAATGGACAGCACGCCCACTTCAGGTTCGTGCTGAACTGAACGTGATGAATAACAACATCAATATAAAGAGTAAAAAATGAAGAAAGTATCCCTATTTTTAGCCAACGGATTTGAAGAGATTGAAACGCTCGCCACGATAGATATCCTGAGAAGGGCGCAAGTGCAAGTAGAGACCGTCTCGATCACCAACGACAAAGTGGTGACAGGAGCGCACGGTGTTCCCGTGACGGCCGACACCACGTTTGACAAAGCCGACTTCACGGACGTCGAGGCCTTGATTTTACCCGGTGGTATGCCGGGAGCGAAGCACCTAAACGAACACGAAGGGTTAAAAGCGTTGATCACCGGGTTTAACGAAGAGAAGAAGCTGCTGGCCGCCATCTGCGCCGCCCCCATGGTATTTGGTGGACTAGGTCTGCTGGAGGGGAAAAAAGCCACCTGCTACCCCGGCTTCGAAGGTGAGCTGAGAGGTGCGAAGGTTACCGACAAGAGCGTGGTGATCGATGGGAATATCACCACGGGTAAAGGCCCCGGGTTGGTCTTTGACTTCGCGCTCGCCCTGGTAGAGCAAATCGCGGGCAAAGAGACCCGTAAAGAGGTGCAAAGCGGGCTGCTGCTCTAAATAACGTGTAACATACGCATTCTCCCCTCTCGAAACCGGGAGAGTATAACTCACGCTGCTTTTCGCCCACGAAATTATAGGGCGAAATAGTTCACTGAAGTTAGACTATTCCTCGCCATGGCATAGTCCAAGCAAGCTTGCCCTCCGCTCATTTGGCTTATCGGAATAGTTCACTGAAGTTAGACTATTCCTCGCCATGGCATAGTCCAAGCAAGCTTGTCCTCTGCTCATTTGGCTTATCGGAATAGTTCACTGAAGTTAGACTATTTCTCGCAACGGCATAATCCAAATAAACTTGGCTTCTGCTCGTTTTGCTTAACGAAATAGTTGGTTTATAGTAAAAAACAGATTACCTTTGCACCGTTTTTTTAAGACAACATAAAGTCTCATTATTTAATTCAACATTATTCAACAACAAATGACAGACAACCTATCAAATGCATCCCCCATCGAGGAGGATCTCACATCACCCGTAGAGGAGAATCCCACATCTCCCATTAAGGATCTCGCATCCCCAGTCGAGGATTCTGCATCCCCAGTCAATGAGGATCTCGCATCTCCCATCGAGGATTTCGATTGGGACGCTTACGCTGAAGGAGATGCCTACAGCAAAGAGAGCAGGAAAAAACTCACCGAAACCTACGACAGCACGCTGAGCAAGATCAACGACAAAGAGGTAGTGACCGGTATCGTTACCTCCATGAGCAAACGCGAAGTGGTGGTAAACATTGGCTACAAGTCAGACGGGGTAGTCTCGATGAACGAGTTCCGTTACAACCCCGAACTGAAAATCGGCGACGAAGTAGAGGTATACATCGAGAGCCAAGAAGACAAAAACGGACAACTGGTCCTATCGCACAAAAAAGCCCGCGCATCCCGCGCTTGGGATAGGGTGAACGCGGCGCTCGAGAACAACGAGATCATCAAGGGGTACATCAAGTGCCGCACCAAGGGCGGTATGATCGTGGACGTGTTCGGTATCGAGGCATTCCTCCCCGGGTCACAAATCGACGTGAAGCCTATCCGCGACTACGACATCTTCGTGGACAAAACCATGGAGTTCAAGGTGGTCAAAATTAACCCCGAATACAAGAACGTGGTGGTTTCGCACAAGGCACTCATCGAGGAAGAGCTGGAACAACAGAAGAAGGAGATCATCTCGAAACTCGAAAAGGGTCAGGTACTCGAGGGCGTAGTGAAAAACATCACCTCCTACGGGGCATTCGTGGACCTTGGCGGTGTAGACGGGTTGGTACATATAACCGATCTATCGTGGGGACGCGTACAGCATCCTGAAGAGGTAGTGAAACTCGACGATAAGATCAACGTGGTCATCCTCGATTTCGATAAAGATAAGAAGCGTATCGCGCTCGGCCTGAAACAGCTCACCCCGCACCCGTGGGATGCGCTAAGCGAAGACCTAAAGGTGGGCGACATCGTGAAGGGAAAAGTGGTGGTGATTGCCGATTACGGCGCGTTCGTGGAGATCGCCCCAGGCGTGGAGGGACTGATTCACGTCTCAGAGATGAGCTGGACCCAACACCTGCACAGCGCGCAAGACTTTATCAGCGTAGGGGAAGAAGTAGAGGCAATGATCCTCACCTTAGACCGCGAAGATCGCAAGATGTCACTCGGACTGAAACAGCTGAAACCCGATCCATGGGAGAGCATCGAGCTGAAATACCCGGTGGGCAGCACCCACACGGCCAAAGTGCGCAACTTCACCAACTTCGGTGCCTTCGTGGAGATCGAAGAGGGCGTAGAAGGGTTAATCCACATCTCAGACCTCTCGTGGACCAAAAAGATCAAGCACCCGAGCGAAGTGACCGAGATAGGTGCACCTATCGACGTGCAAGTACTTGACATCGACAAGGGAGGCCGTCGTTTGAGCCTTGGCCACAAGCAGTTAGAAGAGAACCCGTGGGATGTATTCGAGACCATCTTTACCGTTGGCTCCGTTCACGAGGGAACCATCGTGGAACTGCTGGACAAGGGAGCGGTCATCTCGTTGCCGTATGGCGTGGAAGGGTTCGCTACCCCGAAGCACATGGTGAAAGAAGACAACTCACAAGCGCAACTCGAAGAGAGACTGCCCTTCAAGGTGATCGAATTCAACAAAGATGCCAAGCGCATTATCGTTTCTCATAGCCGCATCCATGAAGATGCCGCCGGGGAAGAACCCCGTAGAAGAGGCAGACGTGGAAGCAGGAAAGAGAGCAGTGCAGAAGTAACTGCCCCTATGCCGGTTATTGAGAGGACCACCCTTGGCGATATCGAAGAACTGGCTGCCCTGAAAGAGAAGCTTGATAACCAAAAGCTGAAAGAGCTGAAGAAAAAAGCGGAAAAAGAGGCGAAAGAAGCCGAGGCAAAAAAAGCGGAAACTAAGGCCGAAGAGGTGACCAAAGGGGCAGAGGTGAAAGCCGAAGAGGCTCCTCAGCCCGAAGCCAAGGCAGAGAAAGTTGAAGCTAAAGCAGAAGAAGCTCCTAAGGCTGAAAAGCCAGCGGAGAAAAAGGAAGAGACTCCCAAGGCTAAAAAAACCGATGCCAAGGAAGCTGTAGAGGCGAAAACCGAAGAAGAAGAAGCCGAGGAAGCGCCGAAGGCAAAGAAGGCGCCGAAGGCAAAAGCTGAGCCGAAAGCTGAAGAGGTGAAAGCTGAAACGGAAAAACCCAAGGCTGAGGAAGCAGCTAAAACCAAAGAAGCCCAGGCTGAGGTAAAGCCCGAGATGGAAGAGCCCAAAGTAGAAGAGGCACCTAAAGCCAAGAAGACGCCAAAAGCAAAAAATGAGCCAAAGGCTAAAGAGGTAAAAGCTGAAACGGAAGCAACAAAAACTAAGGAAGAATCCAAGGGCGATGAGACGCCAAAGGCCGAAGAAACCCCTAAGGACTCTCCAGATACTGGTACGAAGGAGAAAAGTGAGGCCTAACGACCTCGCGAATGGTGTAAATTAGCAACCGGGGGGTGAAGTTCAGTACTTCACCCCCCGTTGTTTTTCCATCAGGTCGTTTTATTCTCCCGCCACGCTTCGTCCCTACCTGCTTTTACTCCACATGTATCACTCTCCATTTTTCACTTCGTGCTTTTTTGCCTCCCCCACCTTCCCTTCACATGTTTTCGCTCCTGACATTTTCCCCGTTCACTCCCTAACTTTTCCGGTTCACTTTCCTACATTCCAGTTTTGGAATCTGAGTTTTAAATGGTAAATTTGAAGACGGTTAAAAAGAAATCCTAATAGCAAACTGTACCCGTTTGAATTCCATTTACTACGGGCGCTTAACTAAAAAAATTGATATGGCAAAGAAAAAAATTCTGTTTTTTGGATTACTGTTCTGCTCGGTTACCCTCTTCGCACAACGGACAGATGTAGAGGGAATGATCTATTTCGATGAGCAGCGTCGCCCCAATTTTCGGGAAAACATCGTTATCCCCGACGTGAACGGCTACCAGGTGCTTAAGTGTGATTTTCACACGCACACGGTCTTTTCCGACGGATTGGTATGGCCTACCATCAGGCTACAAGAGGTTTGGTCGGAGGGGTTAGACGCTTTCGCTCTAACCGAGCATATCGAGTATCACCCTTTCAAGAACGATGTCAAGGTGGACCATAACCGCTCGCACGAGATCATCGTGAAAGATGCCCAAAAGAACAACATTATCCTGGTCAAAGGTACGGAGGTGACCCGCAACACTCCCCCGGGCCACTTTAATGCCATCTTTATTCAGGATGCCTCGGAATTCATCGAGTCACAAG
>DUPB01000234.1 GCA_012838585.1 Bacteroidales bacterium | reverse complement strand
CTAATCTGCCGGAATCATGGAGCGACCAAGACAAGGGAAGACTAACCAAGTACGCGGCGCTGGCATTCAAATCGAGAGCCATGCTTTTTGCAGGGCGCTGGCAGTCAGCTTACGATGCTGCCGACGCTGTGGTGAAATCGCGAAAATTTGATCTGGTGGATGACTACGCGGAGTCATGGAAAGGAGGCAATGAAGAATCTATTCTTGAATTCAAATATGATGAGTTGGGGCCGTTTCATTATTTCGACAAGTATTACGTGCCTTTAAGCGATGGATATGAATTTGGAGGAATGGGAACCCCAACGCAGGAGATGGTGGAAAGCTATGAAAAGGCCGACGGCACCAAAATGGATTGGAAGCCATATCATATCACCAATGCCACACGCCCTCCGTATGAAGATCTGGAACCTCGATTTAAAGCTACTGTTATCTACCCGGGTTGTGTATGGAAAGGTAATGTGATGCAAAACTCCGTGAATGGAACATATGGCACCTTCATGGCCTATAGGGAACAACCTTACAGCTATGGTCTTACCACAACCGGATACTTCTTAAGGAAGTTGATGGATGAATCGCTTATCGACGTGAAAGGGAAACCAAGCACCCAGACCTGGGTCGAGATCAGATATGCCGAGGTGCTGCTCAATAAAGCGGAAGCTGCATACCGACTTAACAGAATAAGCGATGCTAGAGACGCGATGAACGAAGTGCGTGCCAGAGTTAATCTTCCTCCCAAAAACTCGTCCGGCGATGAATGGTTCAACGACTACAGGAATGAGAGAAAAGTAGAATTGGCTTATGAAGGTCATCTTTTCTGGGACATGAGAAGATGGAAGCTGGCACACATTGAATATAACAATTACCGTTGCCACGGATTTAAGATCATAGGCGAAAACTACGAATATATTGATGTGGATTATCAGGACAGAAAATTCTCGGCAAAGAATTATATTCTGCCTATCCCTGATTCCGAGTTGGCAAACAACTCACTAATCGAGCAATACGACAGTTGGAAATAATAAAAAGAAAATAATCGTATGAAAAATATTTATTCAATCCTAGCGACACTGATCGCATTCATAATCATTCTGATCGGATGTCAACAAGTTGAGGACTTAACCCCCTCAGTGTCGCGTCATGGGATTAATAGCCTGAATGCATTCTTTTACGGGGATGAGAGCACAGACAATCTTTTTACAAGCGAAATAGATTATGATAAAGGGATTATTACAATCGTTTTCCCGTATAACTACCCCAGGACATCCAACAATGTGCTAACCATGAATGATCTGAAAAATGTTCGGGTAGTCGCAAATCTCGATGACAACGTAACAGTCTCACCTTCTTTACTATATATGGACCTGACTAAGGAGAATATCATCACCGTTACCGATCAGTCCAAAACAAAAAAGGATTATAAGGTTGTCGCGGAGATTCGTAAAAGCGCGGAAGCGATGATTACCAGTTTCAGTCTGAATACTCTTGGCATCTCCGGCATCATTGACGAGAAGAACAAAACTATCTCTCT
Source organism: Bacteroidales bacterium (assembly GCA_012838585.1). Lineage (GTDB taxonomy): Bacteria > Bacteroidota > Bacteroidia > Bacteroidales > Dysgonomonadaceae > Proteiniphilum. The sequence goes on along the minus strand of DUPB01000234.1, from coordinate 50,553 downwards.
TATCTCAATCGAATCAATTGGAGAGGTAATGGCTGAATTGAGCATTTCTCATGGTGCTACAATTACGCCTGATCCGAGAACAACCGCGCTGAATTATGACCAGCCGATCACTTTGACCGTAACCGCTCAGAACGGGGTGAACAAGACCGTCTATACCGTTCGCAAGGATGTGCCCAACAAGGTAGATCGTGGCATACGCAATGGAAGTGGCAAGGTGCTCTGGTCTAAGAGATTACAGAGCGACCTAGGTATCACGGCACTACATCTGACCACCAGCTTAGCGGTTATCAATGATTATGTAGTCCTCAACACCCGTAATGAAGCCGGTATCTACCTGGATAGAAAAACCGGTGAGAAAGTTGGGACAATGCCCAATATGGGATCAATCATCGGCGGTCTGACCAATTTCTTCGCGACCGCGGATGACGGTGATAACATCTTGATTTGCAATTTGGCTCCCAATGCCGGCACCTACAAAATATGGAGGATTAACGGTGTGAATGGAACGCCTGTACTCTATATTGACTGGACATCCAGTCCTGCTGTAGGTCGCAAACTTTCTATCAAGGGTAGTCTCGACGGTGATGCTATCATTACCGCGACATTGATGGGTGCTGCCAGAAGCTTTGCACGCTGGCAGGTGAAAAACGGCACACTGCTCTCACAGGAGCCGGAAATTGTGGCCATTAGCGGTATTGACGGTCCTTGGAATAACAATGCCGATGTAGTTGGAACTGACCCCTCAAATCCAAATGCTGACTATTTCGTCTCCTACTACGCGCCACCCAGGCGATTTGCATGGGTTGACGGACAGACCAATACCGTTAAGGCGAGAGGTCCGGAACTTAGCTCCAACTGGATTCAGAATGCTGTCGACTATACCATCTTTAACAACAACCCCTACGCGGTGAATATCTCGATTAACTCTTTCAGCTGGGGTAGTGACGATAAAATATATCTGTACGATGCAAGCGCGGTCACTACCTTCACCGAGCCGATATGGACAACACCCATCGGCACATACGGTGGAAAGGATAATGGCGGAGTTAATGCCAATGGTACGGGCGATGCGATTCTGAAGGTGTCAAACGATGGATACTACATGTATATCTATTTCATGTACACCAACGGGTGTGTGGTTTGTGTACAGTTCGACTGCATTGATATGTAATCTTTTTCAATGATAATTAAGAGAACCAACAAGCAGTTTTTTCCGGTACTTTTCCGGGTATTATTTCCGGTACTCCTCCTGGTGGTCTCTTTGCCGCTTTTGCTCGCGTGTGGCAAGAACCACCAGGAGCCGGACTATGAGTTCCCCGATCCCCCGAAAGAGAACAGGGAGAAACCCCGATACATCTGGATCGACGCGGCGGCCAACTTCCGGGATTTCGCCAATAGCCGGGATAATATTACCCGCGACCTCGCGTTGGCCAAGGATGTCGGTTTCACCGACATCGTGGTTGACGTACGCCCAACATCGGGCGACATCCTGTTCACATCGTCCGTCGCGGGAGCCGAACAGGTTAAATGGTTAGGAGCTTGGGTGGATGGCGTCTACTCGAAAGTGGAACGCACCGCCACGTGGGATTATCTCCAAGCTTTTATCGACGAGGGCCATAGGCTCGGGTTAAAGGTTCATGCCGGTTTTAACACCATGGTGGGTGGGCATACCAGCGGGCTCGGCAGCGCGGGAATACTGTACAGAGACCCGTCGAAAAAGGAGTGGGCTACCTACGAGAATCTATCGACCGGTATCGTGAACACCATGGATAGAGGTGGAGGAACCAAGTTTTTCAACCCGGTAAACGATGAGGTTCAGGCCTACCTGTGCGGCCTACTCAAAGACCTTGCCAAGTACAACATAGATGGCATCGTGCTTGACCGGGGGCGATTTGACGGTATCCAGTCCGATTTCTCCAACCTGACCAGGGAGAAGTTCGAAGCCTACCTCGGGAATGTAAAGCTGACAAACTTCCCGGAAGAGGTGCTCCCCCCCGGTGCCACCATGCAACAGGTGATGAACATGGGTACCTACCCACCCTACTTCACGAAATGGCTGGAGTTCAGGGCAAAAGTGATGTATGACTTTATGAGCAAGGCCCGTGACGCGGTGAAATCCGTGAACGCGGATATCCAGTTCGGTGTCTACGTCGGGGGGTGGTACTCCACCTATTACGAGGTGGGCGTCAACTGGGCCAGTCCGAAGTACAACACAAGTCACTCCTACAGGTGGGCCACCCCGAAATACATGGAGTACGGGTACGCTGAGTTGATGGATCAGATCCTTATTGGTGCCTACGCCTCTCCTCTAAGGGTGTATGGCTCTACCGAATGGACCATGCAAGGTTTCTGCAAGCTAGCGAAAGAGAAGATAAGAAACAGCTGTCCCTTGGTGGTCGGCGGCCCTGATGTGGGCAACTGGGACCCTGATAACAAGGCAACGCGACAACAGGAGAACCAGGCGATCGTTAACTCGGTTAAAGCGTGTATGGACGAGTGCGACGGTTACTTCCTGTTCGACATGATTCACTTGAAGTTGGCCAACCAGTGGCAATACGTTAAGGAAGGAATAAATTTAGCAATCAGTGGCAACAAGTAGTAATATTATGTAACTTTACTTTCGCATGTTGTTTACTGTTTCAATTAAGCAATAACTTCATTGGTGTTGAAAAGATGAATAGACGACGTTTTTTCTCCTGTGTCGCCCTGATAGGCGGCACCGCGGTGGCATGTGGACACATCAAGCAGCCCCTGTTGAACGGGCACCCTCTCCCCAACAGGCAGAGGGGTGGCTCCAAGGCGCGTGAGTTGAAGGCTGACGTGGTTATCATTGGCGGTGGCATGGGAGGCTGTGCCGCCGCGCTCGCGTGCTGCCGTAACGGACTGAACGTGATCATGACCGAAGAGACCGACTGGATCGGGGGACAACTTTCCCAGCAAGGGGTACCCCCCGATGAGCACCGGTGGATCGAGACACACGGTGCTCCCCAATCGTACCACGACTACCGGAATAGGGTACGCGATTACTACCGCCTCAACTACCCGATGACCGATGATGCCCGCGCACGTGTAAACCTCAACCCGGGTAACGGTACCGTCTCCCGACTATGCCACGAGCCAAGGGTAGCGCTAGCCGTTTTATACGATATGCTCTCACCCTACCTGAGCAACGGGAAGCTACAGATCCTGACCGATTACAAGGCGAAAAGTGCCTACGTCAACGGTGACCGGGTGTTGGCCGTGGAGGTGCAACACCACTACACGGGTGACCTTACGGTGTTGACGGGTGACTCCTTCGTGGATGCCACGGAGTGCGGCGACCTGTTACCACTGACCGGTACAGAGTATATCACCGGCACAGAGTCGAAACAGGATACCGGGGAACTCCACGCCCCGGACAAGGCCAACCCGATGAACAACCAGGCGTTTACCGTCTGCTTCGCCATGGACTACCAGCCTGGGAGGGATAACGTGAAAGAGCCACCTGAAGGGTACGACTTTTGGAAAAATTACGTGCCTGACCTCACTCCCCCATGGTCGGGAAAGCTGCTGGATCTATCCTACTCCGACCCCCGTACGCTAACTCCAAAAAAGCTGGGATTCGACCCTAGCGGAAAGAACCTGGATGGGGTGCTAAACCTCTGGAACTACCGGCGAATCATCCACCGAAACAACTTCAAGGAAGGCACCTACGAGGGAGATATCACCATCGTTAACTGGCCACAGAATGACTACTTCTTGGGGAACCTGATCGATGTGTCGGAAGATGAGTTTCAACAAACGGTGGAACGAGGAAAACAACTTAGCCACTCCCTCTTCTACTGGTTGCAGACCGAAGCGCCCCGTCCCGACGGGGGAGCAGGATGGCCGGGCTTGAGGCTGCGCGGAGATATCATGGGCACGGAAGACGGGATGGCCAAATATCCCTATATTCGGGAATCAAGAAGGATAAAGGCAGAATTTACCGTGCTGGAAGAGCACGTGGGCGCGGAAAACCGAAAGATGGTGGCCGGCGAAAAGGAGGGTGCCAAAGCAGCCGACTTCTATGACAGCGTGGGCATCGGGTATTACCACATCGACCTTCACCCCAGCACGGGAGGAAACAACTACGTCGACTTTCCATCCCTCCCCTTTCAAATCCCGCTGGGTGCGCTACTCCCCGTACGAATGAGCAACCTGCTCCCCGCGAACAAGAACATCGGCACCACCCATATTACCAACGGGTGCTACCGACTGCACCCGGTGGAGTGGAGCATTGGCGAAGCCGCGGGACAACTGATCGCTTTCTCACGCTCATCCAACGTTCCCTTTAAGGCGGTGAGGGCTAACCCCGAACTGCTGCGCGATTTCCAACGGATGCTGCATGAACAGGGCGTGGAGACGGCATGGCCCGCCGATTGAGGAAACACCTAACGATCTTATTGAACCCTCTAACTCAAATCAATAGGATTTGAGGCGCTATTTCCGTTTTTTTGTTTATGTTTGTGGCGGTAAAAATGGAAAAGTATAAATCGTAAAAAATAATGAGTGATATGAGGAGACAAATAGCCCTTTGCCTTATCGGCATTACTTGCCTGTTTTCAACCGCGATAGCACAATCCGAACAGGCCGTGTTGCAGGTACCGGAAATACCGGAAGTTTATCGTCCCACCGGCCCTATCTACAAGGAGGGATGGATCGACTTCAACAAAAACGGGAAGATGGATCTCTACGAGAACCCGGAAGCGGATATCGAGGATCGCATCAACGACCTGTTAAGCCAAATGACCCTAGAGGAAAAGAGTAACCAGATGGTTACCCTATACGGTTACGGCAGGGTGCTTGAAGATGCGCTCCCCACTCCCGAGTGGAAGAACAGGCTGTGGAAAGATGGGATTGGCGCGATTGACGAACACCTTAACGGGTTCCGCCAGTGGGGGCTTCCCCCGTCAGACAACCCGTACGTCTGGCCCGCCTCGCGCCACGCATGGGCACTGAACGAGGTGCAACGCTTCTTCGTGGAGGAGACCCGGCTGGGTATACCCACCGACTTCACCAACGAGGGAATCCGGGGAGTAGAGAGCTACAAGGCCACCAACTTCCCTACCCAACTGGGACTCGGCCACACCTGGAACAGGGATCTGGTCAGAAAGGTTGGCTACATCACCGGGCGCGAGGGGAGGCTTTTAGGGTACACCAATGTCTACGCCCCCATCCTCGACGTGGGCCGTGACCAACGCTGGGGCAGGTACGAGGAGGTTTACGGGGAGTGTCCCTACCTGGTGGCCGAACTGGGAATCGCCATGGTACAAGGGATGCAAGAAAATTACCAGGTAGCCTCCACGGGAAAACATTACGCGGCCTACAGCAACAATAAGGGAGGGCGCGAAGGAATGTCGAGGGTAGACCCGCAGATGTCCCCCCGCGAGGTGGAGTACGTGCATATGTACCCGTGGGAACGGGTAATCTGGGAAGCCGATATGTTGGGTGTGATGAGCTCCTACAATGACTACGACGGTTTCCCCATCCAGAGCAGCTACTACTGGCTAACCACGCGACTCCGCAACCAGATGGGATTCAGGGGCTACGTGGTATCCGACAGCGACGCGGTAGAGTACCTCTACTCAAAGCACGGCACGGCTGCCGATATGAAAGAGTCGGTGTACCAATCGGTAATGGCGGGCTTGAACGTGCGCTGCACCTTCCGCTCACCCGACTCATACGTGCTGCCGTTGCGAGACCTGGTCAATGAGGGTGCTATCGATATGGAGATAATTGACGAGAGGGTAAGGGACATCTTGCGGGTGAAGTTCCTGGTGGGCCTCTTCGACAACCCGTATCAAATAGACCTCAAAGAGGCTGACAGGGTAGTCAATTCACCCGAGAACCAAGAGGTCGCGTTGCAAGCATCCCGTGAAAGCATCGTGCTGCTAAAGAACGAGAATAAAACCTTACCATTGGATGTCAACCAAATACATACCATTGCCGTCAGCGGTCCAAATGCCAATGACGCTTCGTATGCCCTTACCCACTACGGCCCGCTCGCCGTGGAGGTCGTCACGGTGTTAGAGGGAATACAGAACAAAGTGGGAGAAGGGGTGGAAGTGCTCTACTCGAAAGGGTGCGACATCGTGGATGCCAATTGGCCCGACTCGGAGATCATTGACTACCCGCTTACAGAGCAAGAGCAGGCGGAAATCGACAAGGCTGTGGCCGACGCGATGAAGAGCGACGTGGCCGTGGTGGTGCTAGGTGGGAATTCGCGTACCGCGGGTGAGAACAAGTCCCGCTCCTCCATCGATCTGCCAGGTCGCCAATTGGACCTGCTGAAAGCAGTACAGGCAACCGGCAAGCCGGTAGTACTGATCCTGATAAACGGTAGGCCACTCTCCGTCAACTGGGCGGATAGGAACGTACCGGCAATCGTCGAGGCTTGGTACCCGGGTTCGCAAGGGGGAACGGCCGTGGCCGATGTGCTGTTCGGCGACTACAACCCCGGCGGGAAGCTCACGGTGACTTTCCCGAAGACCGTGGGACAGATACCCTTTAACTTCCCCGCGAAACCGGCCTCGCAAGTAGACGGTGCACGTGGTATCGGACCGGAGGGAAGGCAGAGCCGGGTAAACGGGCCGCTCTACTCGTTCGGACACGGGTTAAGCTACACCACGTTCGAGTATTCAGACCTGGAGGTCTTCCCGGAGGATATTAATGAAGGCGAAAGCGTGACCGTCCGTTTCAAGGTGAAAAATACCGGTGCGAGAGAAGGCGACGAGGTGGTACAGCTCTACACGCGCGATGTGTTAAGCACTGTAACCACTTACGAGAAGAACCTGAGAGGGTTCGAACGGGTACACCTGAAAGCGGGAGAAGAGAAAGAGTTGGAGTTCACCATCCTGCCGCGCGACTTGATGCTATTGAATGAAAACAACGAGTGGGTGGTTGAGCCCGGCGAATTCCGGGTAATGGTAGGGGCCTCCTCCGTGGATATTCGACTGACCGATTCATTCTACGTGTTGGGCGAGGGCTTTGATAAGAGTCAAGTCGTGGATATACCACCCGTAATCTCTAACCCCCAAACCTCCACGGCGCTCCACGTGCTTAACGACGACCCCCAGACCTATTGGGAGGGACACCCGGGTTACCATATAACCTTCCCGCTGGATGAGAGCAAGCCGCTGGACAACATCTTCATCCGTTGGCACGAGGAGACCGATATGGCATCGCTATTCGAGATTCAAGTCTCCAGCGGGGGCGGACAGTTCATCACCGTCTTCAAAGGTTCACCCGAAGAGGTAAATACAAAAAACCAGTACAGTTTCAGCGAAACGGCCGGTACCGACTTGAGGATTAGGGTCATCTCGGGCAACGTGAAGATATCTCTGCTGGAAATCCCGAAATAGCGGCGTAGGGATAATTCAAGGTAACAAGGTAAACGACAGAACTTGGAAGACCTATAATAGAACCACAAAAAAACAGGGAGCTAAAAAAAGGAACAGACCTCGGTAGTTTGTTCCTTTTTTTTAATCTTTTGCGCTTTGCCCTTATAGGTTAGACAAGTCTGAACCTGGTTTGAACTTAGCTGTCTTCTTGGCCGGAATGTTGATGGGCTCTTTCGTGCGGGGGTTGATCCCTTTCCTTGCACTTCTTTCAGATACAGAGAATGTTCCAAAGCCAACCAGTACAACCTTACCTCCGCTTTTCACCTCTTCAGAAATCGTCTGGAGGGTGGCATCTAACGCTTTTTTGGCATCCACTTTGCTAAGGCCTGATTTCTCGGCTATAGCAGTTATCAGTTCCGATTTGTTCATAAAAAAAATGTAAATAAAAAATTAAACATCCATTTGGTTAAGGCTCAGCCTTATTTTGGCTTCAAATATAAGCGATTAATCGAAAACAATCAAGAAAAAAGGTAAAAACAATTTGATTTTCTTAAAAAACCCCTTTTTGGGGGGCGAAAAACCCCATAACCTTGGAAATAATACGTAATTTCGCGACTTACCCGTAGTTTACACTGTATGCAAAATTCAAGGAACAGTTTCGCCGGGGCGTTGCCCGTGGTGACGAAAAACATCATCATCATTAACGCGATCGTTTGGCTTGCCCAATTCGTCTTGCTACGACGAGGGGGACTGGACCTAACGCAACTATTCGGACTTCACTTTCCCGCTTCAGATAATTTCCGGTTGTATCAACTGGTCACCTACATGTTCCTCCACGACCCCCACTCCTTGGCGCACGTGTTTTTTAACATGTTCGCGGTATTCATGTTCGGTCGCACGTTGGAGCATGTATGGGGTCCCAAGCGCTTTATCACTTACTACCTGGTCACGGGGGTAGGCGCGGGTCTCATTCAGATCTTGGTTATCTATTTGCGCGCGAGCGCGGCACTTCCACCCGAGATGTTCTCGATGATCAACAGCGTTACGGTCGGTGCCTCCGGGGCCGTTTTCGGTATCCTGCTTGCTTTCGGGATGCTGTTCCCCAACGCGCAACTCTTTATTATCCCGTTTCCATTCCCGATTAAAGCGAAATGGTTCGTCATCGGTTACGGGATTTTAGAGTTGATCTTCGGGGTAGCGAACCGCACGGGCGATAACGTGGCTCACTTCGCTCACCTGGGGGGGATGCTTTTCGGGGTGTTCATGATTATATACTGGAGGAGGAAGGATAGGCGCCATGGGAGGTATTATTGAGCGAATAAAACAGGCCTACCGGACGGGCAACGTGGTCACCCGCCTCATCTTCATCAACGTTTCCGTATTCGTGGTACTGAAGGTGATTGATGTGATCTTCACGTTGTTCAACGTGTACGCTTTAGACTTGATCACCTACTTGGGTGTTCCCTCGCACATCCCCATACTGCTACATAGGTTGTGGACACCCATTAGCTACATGTTCGTGCATGAGGGGTTCATTCACCTGCTCTTTAACATGCTCTGGCTCTACTGGTTCGGGAAGATCTTCCTGCAGCAGTTCTCCGGGAGGTCGCTGGGAAGCCTCTACGTGTTAGGGGGGTTGGCAGGTGCCCTGCTCTACGTGATCGCCTTTAATACAATCCCCTACTACAAGGATATGGGAAGGGGCTGGATGATCGGGGCATCGGCCGCGGTGATGGCTATCGTGATGGGAGTCGCGTTCTATCAACCCGAAACGAGGGTCAACCTCCTGTTTCTGGGGCAAATCAAGATTATCTACATCGCGATCTTCGCGTTCGTGCTCGACTTCCTCTCGCTGGGTAGCCCAACCAATCCCGGTGGTCACGTGGCGCATATCGGGGGTGCGTTGCTGGGTTACTACTACGCTTCCCGTTACCTGAAAGGGCGGGATATCACGCGATGGATGAGCCGTGCCATCGATGGGTTCGTCGGGCTTTTCAAGCCACGGGCAAAAGCCCCGAAACGCGCGAAAATGAAAGTGAAGTACAAGGCAGACGTTCGCCAAGAAACCGATTGGGAGTACAACCAACGTAGGCGAACCGAGCAGGAAGAGATCGATGCCATACTGGACAAGCTAAAACAGTCGGGATACAGTGGTTTATCATCAGAAGAGAAAAAGAAGTTATTCGATGCCAGCAGGAAATAAGAGAACCAAGTTTAGGAAGCTGCTCATCGGGCTCATCTTCGCGACCAACCTGATCGCGATCGTCCTGCTTTTCTGCTCGTTCCTATCGTGGAACGTCTCCCCGCTCAAAACCAACCTCTTCTCCTACATCGGGTTGGGGTTTGGCATCATCTTGTTGGTCAACGTGTTCTACCTCGTTCTATGGATCACTTTTTCGAAGTGGGGCTTAGCCCTCATCTCTCTATTGGCCATTATCCTTTGTTACAAACCGGTAACCACCTATTTCCCGCTGCACCTCCACTCCCCAAAGCCCCCGCCCAATTCCATCAAGGTGCTGACCTATAACGTTCAGGGGTTCCCTCAAGAGAGCAATATCCACGCGAAGGAGCAACCCATCCTTGATTACATAGCAACCACCAATGCCGATATCGTCTGCTTGCAAGAGTACTTGGTGAGCAAAACGGGCCACTCCCTGATCTCGCAGCGCGACGTGAACCGGATCCTGAACAAGTACCCCTATCGTTCCATCACCGGTTTGGGATCTTCGGGGAAATATCATACCTTCGGCTTGGCATGTTTCTCGAAGTACCCCATCGAGCGGACCCACGAGGTTGTTTTCGAGTCGTCATACAACGGCGCCGCCGTCTACACGATTAACATCAACGGTGAGAGGTACAGCGTCGCGAACGTGCACTTGGAGACCAACAGGATCAATCCGGAGGATAAAAAGTTGTACAGCAATTTCCTTCAGAACAGCGACACGGTACGCCTTGAGCAAGTTACCAGCAATATTCGCAACCGGTTGGGAGGTGCCTACAGGGCCCGGGCTAAGCAAGTTGAGAAGGTGAGACAGCACCTCGATACGCGCGAAACGCGGGGAACGATCATCTGTGGTGACTTCAACGACACACCCATCTCTTACACGTATCACCAGATGCGGAAAGGGTTGAAGGATGCGTTCGTATCCACGTCGTTCGGCCCGGGGATTACCTACCACGAGGAGCTGTTCCTTTTTCGGATCGACTACATCCTACATAGCGAGAACATGCGGGCCTATCGAACCAAGGTGGACAAGGTAAAGCACTCCGACCATTACCCGCTCAAGACGTGGATCGAGTTAGCCCCGTGACAGGAATTGCGGGTGCTTCTATACAAACTTATTGGAGTTCGTTGATATGAGTCAGTTTCAAGTAACCATATTAGGGTGCGGGTCGGCAATGCCCACCACGCTTCACAACCCCCCTTCACAATTGGTAAACATGAACGGCAAGTTGTTCATGATCGACTGTGGGGAGGGGACGCAACTCCAAATGCGCAAATTCAAAGCACGCATGAGCAAGTTACAAGGGCTGTTCATCTCGCACCTTCACGGCGACCATTTCTTCGGGTTACCGGGATTGGTCACCACGCTCAGCATGTTAGGGCGAACGAGCGACCTGGACATCTACGCCCACGAGGAGATTAGACTGATGTTAAGCCCCTTGCTGATGTACCTTGGGCACCATATGCAGTTCAAAATCAACCTCATCCCCCTAAACCCCGAGGAACACGAACTGTTGCTTGAGGATGAATCCATACGGATTAGCACCTTCCCCCTGAAGCACCGTATTGCTGCCAACGGCTTTCGATTCGAAGTGAAAAAATCGTCCCGCGCGTACGCTTACTGCTCAGACACGGCTTATCACCCGGAGATCGTCCCATACATAAAGGGGGTGAACCTGCTTTACCACGAGGCTACCTTCGCGGAGAGCGAGAGAGAGAGGGCCGCGGAAACGTACCATTCAACCGCGCGTGAAGCCGCGCAGATAGCGAAAATGGCGGGAGTTAAGAAGTTGGTAATCGGTCACTACTCCTCCCGCTACAACGAGATAGGGGTTTTACTGAAAGAGGCGGTGGAAGTTTTTCCAAACAGCGAGTTGGCGGTCGAAGGAAAGGTATTCGAGGTGTGAGTGTTCCAACTTTTTTATATCTTTGCGCTTTATTTTACTACTCAACGAATGAAAATAGCTATTGTAGGTGTCAGTGGAGCCGTTGGCCAAGAGCTGCTCCGCGTGTTGGAGGAGAGACATTTCCCCATGGATGAATTGGTGCTGTTCGGCTCTTCACGAAGCGCCGGGACCTCTTATACTTTTAGAGGCAAGTCAATCACGGTTAAAGAGTTGCAGCATAATGACGACTTCAAGAATATCTCCATCGCATTCGTCTCCGCCGGAGGCGGAACTTCACTGGAGTACGCCGAGACCATCACGAAGCATGGCACCATCATGATCGATAACTCCAGCGCTTTTCGCATGGACGATGATGTCCCTTTGGTGGTCCCCGAGGTGAACGCGGCGGATGCACTGAACCGTCCCCGCGGCATCATCGCCAACCCCAACTGCACCACCACCCAAATGGTGGTTGCTCTCCAGGCGATAGCGAACGTTACCCCCATTAAAAGGGTACACGTGGCCACCTACCAAGCCGCTTCAGGAGCGGGAGCCGCCGCCATGCAGGAGTTGGAGAATCAGTACAAGCAGCTGATCAACGGGGAGGAGCCCACCGTCTCCAAATTCGCGTATCAACTCGCGTACAACCTGATTCCCCAAGTGGACCTGTTCACCGAGAACGGGTACACCAAGGAGGAGATGAAGATGTACAACGAAACCCGCAAGATCATGCACTCCAACATACAGGTCAGCGCCACCTGCGTGCGCGTACCGGTGATGCGCGCTCATTCAGAGGCCATTTGGGTAGAGACGGAGCGTCCCCTCTCGGTGGCAGAGGCACGGGAAGCTTTCCGAAATGCCGAGGGAGTCGAGCTGATCGATAACCCCGCGGAAAAAGCGTACCCCATGCCGCTCGATCTTGCCGGGACAGACCCCGTATACGTGGGGCGCGTCCGCAAAGACCTAACCAATGAATACGGCCTATCATTCTGGACGGTATCGGATCAGATTCGGAAGGGAGCCGCGCTCAACGCGGTTCAGATCGCGGAGTACTTGATTAAAAACAGCTAGTAAATGGCTAACGGCTTTTGCGTAAAATAATCCGAATGATTAAAAAAAATAACTTGCCTGTATTCACTAACGGCTTGCCAGGCAGAGTAAAGAGTTGAGATTACAACGTACTGGATTAACAATCTACAAAACAACGGTACGGACAAAAAAGAAGGCGATCACCCCCACGGCAATCAGCTTAAGAACGAGCCCGAAAAGAAAGCCGAGGAAAGCCCCTGTAGCCTGTTTAGTGGCGGGTTTCATAGGGGTACCCGATAGCAGACCGCCTGCCAAAGCGCCTACGAAGGGTCCCAAGATAATTCCCCACGGGCCAAAAAAGAAACCTATCAGCAGCCCGATGGTGGCACCCCAGATAACCTGCTTGTTGCCACCCAGTTTTTTCGTTCCCCAAACCGGGAGCACATTGTCTAAAATCGTTATAATCGCGGTCAATACGCCCAACCACACAATGGCCTTCCACGAGATATCGTCACGGGTAGAGGGAATGAACTTAAGCAGCAGCAATCCGACCCAACTGAGCGGTACTCCCGGGAGCACGGGTACCACGGAGCCAATAGCACCGACCAAAAGTAGCAAAGCGGCCAATACAATCCAGAGCGTATCCATTGTTAGTCTTATTTATGATTATCGCCTTCCACCTGATATAGGTGTGGATACTACGTTTCCGGGGGAACAGGGCTATTCTCCTCTTTTACCTGATGTACATGCACGTGATGGTCATGCTCCAATAGCACCCTGTGGGGCAACGCGCCATGACCCAATATCTCGATGGGACAGGAGTCGTATGCTCCTAACAGCCACTCTTGCGATATAGCGGTACCGGCATGGTAGTGCAACCCCTTGTTCACGCACGCGATGTTCTTTACCATCGAGAGGATGGTGCCCACATCGTGGGAAACCAGCACGATCGCGATCTCGTTATTGATCTCGCCCAGCAGCTTGTAAAAATTGGTTTCAAAAAGCTTATCCACGTAGGTACTCGGCTCATCTAAGACGATGAGTTTGGGGTCATCCACGATTGCCCTACCTAACAACACGCGCTGCAGTTGACCGCCAGACAACTCACCGATAGCCCTCGACAACAGCGCTTCAATACCAAGGCGCTCCGCAACCTTTTTCACCTTTTCACGCTCTCTCTTGCCGTAACGATTAAAGAGGGAGTGGCGGGGCGTTAGGCCCGACAAGATGACCTGTCCCACGGAGATGGGGAATCTCTTGTCTACCTGGTTTATCTGTGGCAGGTAGCCGATATTCAGTGACTCAACCTCTTTGCCTTCATCGTAGTAGGTGATCGTTCCCGAACGCGGTTTATGTAAGCCCAAGATCGCTTTCAAAAGGGTGGTCTTGCCCCCGCCGTTCGGCCCGATGATACCCAGGAAGTCATCATTGTAAATGGTCAACGAGACATCGCTCAGCACATCTGGTTTTCCCTCGTACCCCAACGTCACCCCCTCGATATGGATCAATCTATTCATCTGCTTCACGGGCTAAAATCGTGGCAATACGTATCATCTCCTCATCCCACTGGTAGGCCAACGGGTCAATCACGAACAGCTCCGCCCCGATTTCGGAAGCGATCACTTCGGCGTTCTTCCTGTCAAATCCCTTCTGTACAAAAACGGTGTTGACCTTCTCCCGCCGGGCGATATCCACCAACTCCTTGAGCTGCGAAGGGGATGGGTGCTTCCCCTCGAACTCGATGCTAAACTGATGGAGATCGTAATCTCGGGCGAAATAGCCCAACGCGGGGTGGTAGATGATGAAAGAGCGACTCGGCAGATCCTTCAAAAGCGATTGCACCGTGCTGTCGACCCGCTCAATGAGTTGCATGAGCTGCTCGTAATTGGCGCGATACTGCGCTTCATTTCTCGGGTCGATAGCAATCACCTCCTCCACCATATGGCGTGTAAAGGGCTTCATGGTGCGTGGTGACGTCCAAACGTGGGGATCCAACCCCTCGTGATGGGAGGAATGTTCTTCCTTATCGCCATGGTGATGCCCATGCCCTTCCATTTCATCGTGGTGATGCCCATCTCCTTCCATCAAGTCGATTCTTTCAGAACAGTTCACCACGGTAACATCGGGATTTATCTCCTTCAAACGCCGGCTCCACGCCTCTTCAAACCCTAAGCCACCCACTTGAAAGTAGCGTTCACTCTTCCCCAGATCCATCATGACCGAAGGGGGCGGTTGATACGTCTCGGGGCTTCCACCCGGGGGTACCAGCGTGTTCACCGTGAACCGATCGCCTACGATTTGCTCCAAGAAAAAACGCTGGGGCTCGATGGTTACCGTCAACACCCTCTCACCTGCCCCGGCTCCCTTTTTAGAGCCATTCCCGCAAGCCACGAGCAGTAGAATCAGAAAAAGAGGTTGATATTTTTGCATCCGTCGGATCTTTTACGCGAACTTAGCCAAAAAGGATGAAATTTGGTGCTGATGAGCGCTACTTTTACTACTTTTGTCCCGCATGCTTTTCGTGAACTACAGTTCACCTTGTAGTTACAGTTCCAAGGAAACTGAAGGCATGCATTCCCAACGGAATACACAACCGTTCACCCTACAGTTGTAGTTGCAAGCGTATTACTTTAGTCCCGCGTGCCATTGCATGCCGCTCCCAGTATGCACGGCAACGACCTTAGCGTAAGTTAAGCCAATGAGATGGAAACAATTTTAACACTATCGGAGGACGGGTCGCATACCCTGTTCGTCCCCTCGCTCGATGAACATTACCATTCCACGCGTGGAGCCATCCAAGAATCGCTCCACGTGTTTATCCGTGCCGGCTTCAACCAATGCTCGAAACGGGAAGTAAACCTTTTGGAGATCGGCTTTGGAACGGGGCTCAACGCGTTCCTCACTTTGCTTCACTCAGAAGAGACAGGGAAAACCGTGCATTACACCACCCTCGAAAAATACCCGCTCGGCATGGAACGGGTACGGGAACTGAACTACGGCGACCTTATCGCCCCCACCCGAAAAGAGCTGTTCATGGAGCTTCACGAGGCCCCGTGGGGTGAATGGGTAGAGGTGACACCCCAATTCCGGTTAAAGAAGGTTCGTCAGGATGTCACTCGATTGGAGGAGTTTCAACCCGACACGCGTTTCGATGTAATTTACTTCGACGCGTTTGCCCCCGAAAAGCAACCGGAGATGTGGACAAGCGACCTATTCGAGCGCATCCACGCGTTGAGCGACCCGAGTGTGATACTCACCACCTACTGCGCGAAAGGCACGATCCGGAGGATGCTTCAAGAGATCGGGTACCACGTGGAGCGACTCCCCGGTCCCCCGGGGAAACGGGAGATGCTACGCGCTACACGATAACTCTCTCAACACTTTCTGCAAACCACGTATCTACAGGGACTCAACGCTACAAAATGGTATTAACAGTGTGATCCAAAACGTAATTCACCCTTCAAGTTCGCCGCTTTAACGATAATAAATGATGATGAAAGAATAGCTGCTTTCGGAATTGGTCATTTTTGTCGGTATTTATTCCTGAAACTAATCGGCGTATGCCCCGTGTTCTTTTTAAAGATCCTATAAACATTCCTCACATCATTAAACCCCGTTTCAATGGCAATATCCAACAAATCCTTATCGGTTGTCAGCAGTTCATTCGTGATCAAGTCCACCTTTTTATCCAATATAAACTGATAGATCGATGCACCGACAGCTTCCCGGAACTTCTTTTCAAGGTTTCTACGCGAAAGCGGAACAATAGAGGTCAATTCATCAACAGATATATTCATCCGGATGTTTTCATGGATATACTCGATCACCTTTTTCACGTAAACATCAGAAATGTTGTACTTCTCCGTGGATTGCCGCAACTCAATACGTATCGGGTCGATATTGATACCGAAGGGGATGTTATTTTTGCTTACAATCAAGTTCTGCAGCATTTTCCCCGTTTGATATCCCCCGTTTTCATCATCCGTAACAATGGAAGAGATAGAAGGATGTGACAAGTTACATATCAACTCATCGTTATCTACCCCCAACAACGACAATTCATCCGGAATATTGATGTTATTCACCTTACACATTTCCGACACCTGCAAAGCAAAAATGTCATCACATGCAAACAGGGCCACCGGCTTGGGCAAACACTGCAACCAATCGTCCAACTCAACATGCTCCTTGCTCCACTCCATGCTGTCTAACAGTTCAGACTCAAAATAATAATAGTTCCCTTTTATCCTTTCAACCTCCCGACGATAGCCTTCGGCCCTGGCTTTCGACCAGTAAAAATTTTTGTTGCCATAAAAAGCAAAATTCTTAAAATACCTTTTAGAGAAAAATTGAGCGGCCATCACGCCTGCGCCAATGTAATCACCGGATATTCTTGAAAATCGTCCGCTGATATTTCGGTAACTCTGTAGAAAAACCGGAATATCTAGCTGGTCAAGGAAGTCCACCCTCTCGTACTCCCATTGAGCTATCACGGCATCTATTTCCCACTCATTAATTCGCTCTAAAATACCAGCTTCACCGTACAATGCCTTGTAATAAGAAGGCAGGCGATAAAATGTCCAAGGGCCATTTTCATTGGCGTATTGGATTAAACCGGTCAAAAAACGGCGGCTAAACTCGGTAGCTGAATCTATTAGCACTAAAATTTTTATCATTGGTATTCGATTTCAAGTTTTCAAAAAAAGTGTAAATGCCACTGATCATTCAAAAGGCACCAATTATAAAACAATAAAAAAATCATAATGTTCTCTATCTGACATTTTAGTATGAAAAATATACGTGATGTGTCAGTAGAAATTCGTTTATTATCCATTTTGAGCTATTAAAAAGATATACCTTTACATAAGCAAAAGTACTTTAACCATTCAGGTTTGGGTGATTGAAACAAACAGTGTAATTGAGTAGCTAGTTATTAGTTACCACCCGAATCAATGTGAATAAGATACAAAGATTAGGGAAACAAGTTGTTAACAATTGTCGTCATCAAAGTAAATTCTAAAAAAACACTAAAACATGAAGAAAAAAAAGACGATGTTTTTAAGGGAAAAAACGCTATTAATCATGAATATTTTTCTTTTCATGGTTATATTCAACAGTTTTTCGCTAATTGCCGCAGATACCAGTGGTATAGCTAAAGAAAATTCAAATATCTTACAGCAAAGTCACACCGTAAGAGGATTTGTTGTTGATGAGGAAGGTAATCCGTTACCGGGGGTTACCATCATAGTGGAAGGTTCTACAAGAGGTGTTTCTACAGACATCGATGGAAGCTATTCTATTGATGTGAAACCAACGGATAAACTGGTATTTTCATTCGTGGGACTTGAAACCCAGACGATAGGAATTGGCAACCAAACCACTTTAGATGTAATCTTAAAGGAAAAAGCTGATGAGTTAGAAGAGGTGACAATTGTTGCTTTTGGAAAGCAGAAAAAAGAGAGTATCGTCTCTTCTATTACGACAGTAAATCCATCTGACTTGAAGATACCCAGTAGTAATTTCACAACGGCTCTATCCGGAAGGGTGCCAGGAATGATCTCTTACCAGCGTAGTGGAGAACCGGGGGATGATGACCTGGATTTTTTTATCCGGGGTGTGACAACCTTTGGTTACACTGCCTCACCATTAATATTAATTGATGGTGTCGAAATGGCATCTAGTGATTTGGCAAGAATGCAACCCGATGACATAGCCAGTTTTTCTATTTTGAAAGATGCTTCCGCCACCTCATTATATGGTGCAAGGGGTGCAAATGGTGTAATCATGGTATCAACTAAAGAAGGGAAAGAAGGTCGAGTGAATGTATCGGTAAGGTATGAAAAGTCAATTTCTTCTCCCACCCGTAGTTTGGAGTTAGCTGACCCCGTAACCTACATGCAGTTACATAATGAGTCAATCACTACCCGAGATTCAAAAAGAGACGTTATATACAGCTTAGAGAAAATTGAAAAGACGGCTGCAGGTGCGAATCCTTTGTTGTATCCAGCGATAGATTGGCACAAGATGTTGTTTAAAGATCAAGCTGTTAACGATCGGTTAAATCTCAATATCAGTGGTGGAGGGAAAATTGCCAGGTACTATGTGGCAGCTACATTTAACCAGGATAACGGTATATTAAAGGTTGACAAAAGAAATAATTTTAACAGTAATATTGATTTAAAAAAGTATCTTTTACGCTCAAATATAAATATCAACGTAACTCCCACTACCGAAATCATTACAAGGTTACATGCTACGTTTGATGACTATACAGGGCCTCTCGATGGTGCGACAAAGATCTTTAATGATGTGATTCATGCAAATCCCGTTCTATTTCAGCCCTATTATTCGCCCGATGAACCGAATAAGCACAAAAAACATATTTTTTTCGGTAATTATGATCTCGGGGGATATAATAACCCGTATGCTAATTTGATGAGAGGTTACAAAGAGTATACAAAAACAATGGTTTTGTCTCAATTCGAACTGAGACAAAATTTAAATTTCATATTGAAAGGATTAAGCGTGAGGGGATTGTATAGTAACACCAACAACTCATACTATGATGTAAGAAGATTTTATCGTCCTTTTTATTATTCTATTGGGGGATATGACGATAACACGGGAAAATATACCCTATTCCCTATTAATGAGGAAACAGGAACAGATTTCTTAGATTATTCTGAAGGACAAAAGGAAATTTCTTCGAACTCCTATTTAGAGACTGCACTATCCTACGAGAACATGTTCAATGATAAACATACGATTAGTGGGTTATTAGTTTTTCATATGCGCAACAGGAGGATTGGGAATGCCGGTAGTCTTCAAAACTCACTGGCTTTTAGGAACATGGGACTTGCCGGGAGATTTACGTACGGTTACAGAGATCGTTATATTATCGAAGCTAATTTCGGGTATAATGGTTCAGAGCGTTTTGATGAAAAACACCGTTTCGGTTTTTTCCCCTCAATGGGGCTTGCATGGAATATTTCAAATGAATCGTTCTGGGGAGACAACATCAAAGAGATCATTCCAAAATTCAGGTTGAAGTCAACGGTGGGAATAGCAGGTAATGATCAAATTGGAAGTCCCAATGATCGTTTCTTCTACTTATCTCAAGTACAAATGAACGATGCCTCTAAATCTTTCCTGTTCGGACAGGATTTCCAGGAATATAAAGTTGGTATCACCGTACAACGGTATGCCAATCCAAATATCACTTGGGAAATCGCGAAAAAATCAAACCTGGGAATAGAAATCAATTTTTTAGATGCTGTCGATTTAAATGCTGAAATATATCAAGAATACCGCTCAAATATATTGATGACTCGTGCCCATATTCCCGCGACATTGGGGTTAACTCCCGCGGCTATCCCTAAAGCCAACGTGGGAGAAGCTTCTTCTAAAGGGTTTGATGGCTCCATTGACATTAAAAAGAGTTTTAATAAAGATACCTGGTTAACAGGTCGCTTCAATTTCACCTATGCCACCAGTAAATATGAGGTTTACGAAGAACCCGACTACAGTGCAACACCTTGGCAATCAAGGATTGGTTACTCAATCGGGCAAAGTTGGGGATATATTGCAGAACGTCTGTTTGTTGATGAAAATGAGATCATAAATTCTCCGGCACAAATGGCTGATGCCATGGCAGGTGACATCAAGTATAAAGATATCAATGGTGATGGTGTGATCAATGAGTTAGATATGGTAGCGATAGGATATCCTACAACCCCGGAGATTATTTATGGTTTCGGACTATCATTTGGATACAAAATTATTGATCTCTCTTTTTTCTTTCAAGGCTTAGCAAGAGAATCGTTCTGGATCGACTATGATGCAACCGCGCCATTTGTAGACCAAACAGCACTATTAAAGGTATATGAAGAGAGTCATTGGTCTGAAGACAACCGTGACTTATATGCTATTTGGCCTCGTTTATCAGATAAATTGAACTCGAACAATAGGTTAAGGAGTACGTGGTTTATGCGTGACGGTTCATTTTTAAGGTTGAAATCTGTTGAATTGGGTATTTCAGTACCTAAGAAATACATTGGGCACATGGGGTTGTCCAATATGAGGGCTTACTTTTCGGGCATTAATCTTCTCACGTTGAGCAGTTTTAAATTATGGGATCCCGAAATGGCAGGAAATGGGTTAGGTTATCCGATTCAAAAAGTGATAAATTTTGGTTTACAAGTCTCATTTTGAAAACTTTGATGCTATGAAATATAAAGTAATTATTTGTTTTATCTTTATCTCCTTTTTCTCCTGCGAGTATCTCGACATTGTTCCTGATGATATTCCAACATTGGAGCATGCATTCCATGACAGACCAAGGGCGCAACGTTATCTCTATACCTGCTATTCTTACCTTCCCGCTTTCGGTACCGCCTATGACCCGGGATTAGTGACAGATGAGATTTGGTCTAACCCTGAACGAAGCGTTAATTTCCCCAACAGGGGTTTTGACATCCTTTATTATAATGGGAATAACACCTCTAATCCAATATTAAACTTCTGGAATGGTACTAACGGTGGTAGCCCCCTATGGCAGGGGATTAGAGATTGCAATACCTTTTTAGAAAATATTGGACAAGTAGTAGATATGGATGAGTATGAAAAAGCCAGATGGATCGCTGAAGTGAAGTTCTTGAAAGCTTTTTATCACTTTTACCTATTGCAGTTGTACGGCCCTATTCCCATTGTGAAAGAAAATATGCTCATCTCGTCTACTCCTAAAGAGGTCGCAGTTTATAGGGAACCTGTTGATGAAGTATTTGATTATGTAATCGAATTGTTGGATGAAGCCATTCCCGATCTACCGCTTGAAATTGATAACAGAGTTTCAGAATTAGGGCGGATAACAAAAGCAACTGCTCTTTCCGTGAAAGCTAAAATCCTGGTGACAGCCGCTAGTCCTCTATTTAATGGGAACACCGATTATGCTATGTTGGTAGACAAAAGAGGAAAGCAAATGTTTAATCAAACCTATGATCTTGGGAAATGGAAGAGAGCTGCAGATGCATGTAAGGTGGCAATAGATGCATGTCATGAAGCAGGCCATCGACTATATAAATTTACGGCGCCGTTACCGATCTCCGACTCAACAAGGTATGTGTTGCAAGTGAGTCAAATTATAACGGATAAATGGAATGACGAACATATTTGGGGATGGACTTCCAATTCAAGATGGTACCGAAGTTACGAAAATGAACAGTTCACGATTGCCCCATTGCACCCCAATCATAGGGTATTTTCCGGTGGTGGAACATGGGCACCTACAATGAAAATAGTAGAGATGTTTTATTCTGAAAATGGGGTGCCTATTGATGAAGACTTAGCATTTGATTATGGAGATCGATATGGTTTAACAACGGTTCCTGATCAAGCTTTTTACTTTATGCAACCCAAATTTATTACCGCGAAACTTCATTTGAACCGAGAGCCTCGTTTTTATGGAAGTATTGGCGTTGACGGAGGGTGGTGGTTTGGTTTAGGAAGGTTAAATGACAAGGAGCAATGGCCAATCAAAGCTAAGGTTGGTGAGACGTCAGGGAAAATGGGTGTCGAAAGATTTTCACCCACATCGTTTTACATAAAAAAGCTACACAATTACGAGTCGACCTACAACGCGACCAATTATGTGGACAAAAAATGGAATTGGCCGATTTTTCGTTTAGCTGATTTATACTTGTTATATGCCGAGGCACTAAATGAAGCCAATAATACACCTCCAGAGGAGATTTTCGACTATTTAGACCCCATTCGGGAACGTGCCGGTTTGAGGGGTGTTAAGGAGTCATGGAGCAATTATTCGAAATCTCCTAACAAATTTACGACCCAAAGCGGCATGCGAGAGATTATTCACCGGGAAAGAACGATAGAACTGGCTTTCGAAATGCATCGATTTTGGGATATAAGACGTTGGAAGAAGGCGCTAGAATCTTTTGGTCAACCCATTCAAGGTTGGAATATTTCCAAAGGGACTCCCGAAGAGTTTTATCAGGTAATCACCCTTAAAAATGTCGATTACTATTTGAAAGACGTCTTCTGGCCTATTCGGCAGTACGACCTTTCTGTTAATACCAACCTGTTTCAAAATCCTGGATGGTAGATATCGTCATACAATATAAAAAATGAACTATGAAAATAAAACATCTTTTTTGGCTATTTATTTTACTATTGCTCGTTTTCCGATGTAATGAAAGCGAGAGAGGCCAATACCCGATAGATAGTGTGCCTCCAGGTGAAATAAAACTTTTACGTGTTGAAAATTTAGAGGGTGAATCCATTATTCATTATGAAATACCCGACGATGATGACCTTTTGTATGTAAAGGCGTCTTATACAAGAGACAATGGAGTAGAAACTGAGCAAAAAGTATCGGCCTATTCCCGAAACATTAAGATTGAAGGCATAAACAGAACTCACGAACTTGACGTCGAATTGGTGGCTGTTGACAGGAGCAGGAATGAAAGTTTACCCGTTACCGTCAAAGTCTTTCCCTTGGATAGTCCAATCCACTCAACTTTAGCATCCTTAATGTTAGCAGAGGATTTCGGTGGGATCAGAATTGTTTGGGACAATCCTACAGGCAAAGAGATGGTGATTTGTGTAGATTCACCCAATGAGGCTGGAGAAATGGTAAATACCAAGAATTTTTACATTAATTCTCTTACGGGCACGGGTAACGTCCGTGGCTTCGATTCAGAAGAGAGACTTTTCAACATATACATCAGAGATCGTTGGGGAAACCATTCAGATACCATTTCAAGGGTTTTCACCCCTCTGTTTGAAGAAGAGTTGAAAGAGGGTATGCGAAGATGGAATCCGCCAGGAATTCCATATACAGCATATGCGCACTACCATATTGAAAATATTTGGGATGGAAATATAAATTCATTTTTCATCGTGCAAACAAAGGGTGAGTTTCCATTCAGTTTTACATTCGATTTAGGGAAAAAGATTAAATTTTCACGTGTAAAGCAAGTTCAACGACAGGGTGCAGCTCTGATTTATACCTCGCAAAACATACAATATTTTCAGTTATGGGGAACCAATTCACCCGGTGAAGTATCAGATAGTTTTGAAAAATGGATTAAATTGGGTGATTTTGAAATGATCAAACCATCCGGTTTACCACCCGGTGAAAATTCACCGGAAGATATTGCCGTAGCTGCAGAGGGACATGATTTTAATATAGATCCGAATGCTCCGGCCGTGCGTTATATTCGTTACGTGATCGTTGCAACCTGGAGTGGTGACGCGAATGCTTCTATGTCAGAACTAAGGTTTTTCGGGAGTATTGAAAAATAAATCTAATTTTGAAAAATATCAAATTATGAAACATAGAATAATGGATAAATCGTATTATCTGGTATTAGTCTATGCATTGGTATCGCTATTTGCCTGTTCAGATATGAATGATTTGCATGACAAGTACCTACGAAAAGGTGAAACTATTTATGTTGGTCGCCCTGACTCGGTTAAAGTTTTCTCGGGCAGAGACAGAGTTTTGATGAGATATTGGTCTTCAGATCCAAAAGCAAAAAAGATGATGGTATATTGGCAATTACGTAGTGATTCCATTTTAGTATCTATTCCAACACGTGATTCTGTTGATCTATTGATTAATAATCTGCCAGAGAGCAACTATAATTTTGAACTGGTTACGATGAAAGAAGACCTCACCTGTAGATCTGTCCCCTACCAAATTACTGGCAACACGTATGGGGAGAGATTTCAATCCTCTATAAATTTTCATTTAATCAAATCTGCAAAACTCATTTCCAGCAAGGATATTGCAATAGAGTGGTATTCTCCAAATGATAATGAGATAGGCAATGAGATTGTTTATCGCAATAGTGATAATCTTGAGGTGTCAAAAATTGTTTCACAGGATGAAGTTGTCACGAAATTTTTTGACTATGGCAAGGATTTAAAGTATCGTACCCTCTATTTACCTACACCCACCGCGATAGATACATTTTATACCGATTATCAATTTGTACAATTAGAAGAACCTACTTACGGTGAATTAATTGGCGGGTTCAAAAGGTGGAATCCTACAGGAATCCCGTACAAGGTTTATGGGAGCTATCATATTGAGAGGTTATGGGATAATAATGTAAATAGCTTTTACCTGGTTGCTGCCGGGAAACTCCCTTACAGTTTTACATTTGATTTAGGTAAGAATATTAAGCTTGAGCGGATAAAATTATTTCAACGCCAGAATTTATTATATGATAGTCAAAACGTGAAAAAATTCCAGTTATGGGGTTCAGATTCACCTTCTGTTTCAGCTGATTTTAGCAAATGGAGTAAACTTGGCGATTTTGAAATAACTAAACCTTCAGGTTTACCCGCCGGGGAGAATTCACCTGAGGATATTGCTATTGCTGCTGAAGGGCATGAGTTTTACGTTGATCCGACACAGCAACCTGTACGATACATACGTGTCGTTGTTGAATCAGCTTGGTCTGGGGCAACAATCGCTGTTGCAGAAATGAAATTTTTCGGTTGGTATTTTTAGTGAATTCGCGGCAAATCATTTTTGATGTATCACTTCTTACTCGATCCTCTAAGGTACTCTGAGTGATAAAAAAGTCTATTTTTGAGTTCACGGGGATGGTGACACCCATTTTATCAATAAGAGTATGCAGAAAGTGAAAAAGATGTTTGATTGCTTTCTCCTGCTTTACCTGTATGTCGGGGGAATTATTTTCTTTTCCTGCGGCAGCGGTAGAGTGGAAGAACCTGCTGTGCCTGAAAAATCATCACCAACTGTTTTTTTCTTGCATCCACAAAAAGGAGGTTCTGGGGATACCATAAAAATAATCGGGAAAAATTTTGGCAATGTAAAGGGCGACATATCTGTGTGTTTTGGCAGCGAAGAAGTTGAATTGGTGGATTTTCACGATAAAGAAGTTACAGTTATAGTTCCCGAGTTTGATAAAACAGAAGAGATTGAAGTTTTTGTAAAGGTAGGCAGTCTGAAATCCAACGCCTTTTCATTTCTATACAAGGTGAATTCAATCGCGAAAATAGAAGTGATTGACAAGCAAATATGGTTTGTGAACAACGCGTTCAACAACTCGGAATATAAAAATCTCCCATCAGATCCTGATTTTTACTATTTTAAAAACCTTCCTGCAATCCCAACAGTTCAGTCGGTACCCTTCCCTTGGGGAAAAGAAAATTTCTACAGTGGCGGGGGTGGTTATATTACGGACAATGTCTACATTGAACCGGGATGGAATAGGCCCTGGGTATTACAGTTATCTATTTCCACTCCTGGACAAGGTGATACTGCAACGGGATCGCCTCAATATAAAACCTGGTACAGAACATCCAAAGATAACGGAGCCTCATTTTCTACATTAAAGCAGGTGATCATCAAAGGTCACACAAGTATGATTCCCATAGTGGGGGTTGAAATCGGTCGAAATGGATATAATGTCGATTTCACGAGGCCCATCGTTCGTGCCAGTAATGGAGAAATCATGGTACCCATTGGATTACACCCATGGGATGATGAAAAGGGACGGATATATCTTCCGATTCCAGGTGCCTACTTGTTTCAGGATGCGGGAGTATTGATTGGGAAATGGTTGCCTGATGGAAGTGATATGGAATGGGAGTTTGGCGGATGGCTGCGAATTGACCATAATAAATCCACTCGGGGATTATCAGAACCAACCATTGTTGAATTAAATGAAAATGGAAAGTTCGCCATGGTCTGCAGAGGTTCCAATTTAGCCAGGCTGGAGTTACCATGCCACGCTTGGGTTTCCTTTTCAAACGATTATTGTCGAACATGGAGCGATCCGACTCCACTCGCCTATAATGACGGCGAGTCCTTATTTGTCACGACAGCTCATTCCACGCTATTCAAATCAAAGGTTAACGGTAAAACGTATTGGATCGGAAATTTGAGACCTACGAATCCACAGGCAAGTTTCCCTCGCTATCCACTGGTAATAGGAGAAATAGATTTAATTCATTTCGGATTAATCAGGGAGACGGTAATAGAGATTGATACACGACAACAATCCGATGGGGAACAGCTTCAACTCTCGAATTTTAAAATTTTAGAGCATGAAACCAACCCCGAAATCATCGTGGTTTTAACCCGAAGAGAGGGAGCAAAAACTGCGAATAATCCCTCATGGTACCGAATAAAACTCAATTAGGCTTTCAACTATAACATGCGTAATGCCAAGTATTAGAGACGCCATGTAAACGATAACGATCAGAGTAAAAACACAGGTAGAGTCATGATACGCGAGTACAACCCGATCAAGACGATGTCTCGGAAATGTTCCGACAACAAGTATCTACACAAAGATTTTCATCAAACGATGAATCTATTGCTGGACTATATCCATAGGAATTTCGGGAAGGAAAAACTAATCCGGTACTTGCAACAATTTACCGTTGCTTATCACAAACCCCTTCATGAATCACTCAGGGGGGGTGACCTTAAAGCGTTGGCAGATTATTTTTCTGACCTGTACGAAAAAGAAGAGTGGCCTCTGACCATACGTCAAGGGGAAGATTACATGGAAATAGAGCAAAACGAGTGCCCGGGGATGCATCACATCAAGTCTTTAGGGAAGGTTCCCACTCCCCTTTACGTTGAAACCTATCGAGCCGTTTATACTACGCTTTGCGACGACACCCCGTTTGAATACCGCCTTGTATATTTTGACGAGAAGACGGGTGCTTGCAAGCAGTTATTTACAAAAAGGAAGGAGGAGTAACATGATATCATGCACGGAGTTTATTCCCGCGTATAGCGAGGGGTTCAAGTTTCTTGAACAGCTTGGAGGCAAAGAAGAGGTTGAGAAGTTTTGGAGCGAATTGTCCGATCTTTATTTAAAAGATTCATTGTCGAAATTAATCAAGGAAAAAGGCTTGGAGGGTTGTTTTGAATACTGGTCTCATTCGTTGAATGAAGAAGCCGCTGATTTCACGATGACTTTAGATACGAGTAAAAGAGAATTTCGCATTGATATGCACCGGTGCCCCTCAAAAGGCAGGTTGTTGGAGTTACAATATATGATCCCGCATCATTCCTAT
This sequence comes from Bacteroidales bacterium, assembly GCA_012838585.1. Taxonomy (GTDB): domain Bacteria; phylum Bacteroidota; class Bacteroidia; order Bacteroidales; family Dysgonomonadaceae; genus Proteiniphilum. The sequence goes on along the minus strand of DUPB01000234.1, from coordinate 22,972 downwards.
TGCGATCATTGTGAAGCCCTGTACAGGCCAATTGTTGAAAAAGCCGGTTTCACATACAAATCAGAAGTAGATAGCGATAAGGCATCCTGTTCATTTACAATCTATAAATAACAAACAATAGGCGAATATAAGAATCATTATCATCAAAGTAAATGATTAAAAGCGAGTTCTACACACTATGAAGGAAAAAGAAAACAGCCGTATAGAAAAAGAATTTTACCCTGCGTTGGGAACACCCATTCATCTTGATGGAACGCTTGTTAAAGAAAGTTTTGGCAGACAAATTGAACTTATGATATCCTCGGGGGCAAAAGGTGCGCTCTGCATGGGTTCCATGGGGAATATGGCATCTATAAGGAATAGCGAGTACCCTGGTGTGGCAAAATATGCTTGTGATGTTGTTCGCCAAAGAATCCCGTTGCTGGTGGGAGTTATGGATTGTTCAATCTCCAGGGTTCTGGATCGGATTGACTCGCTGAAAGAGTTAAAGATCGACGGGGTAGTGGCAACGGTACCTTTTTACAGTCCACTTAAACCCAATGAAATCGTCGCCTTCTTCTCCGAGCTGGCTAAAAAATCCAAGTTCCCCGTTTACATGTATGATTTGCCCGGCGTAACGCAATCCCCCATATCTGTTTCACAATTAGAGACGCTTATCAATGAGAAAAATCTTGCTGGTTTAAAAACTGGCAATTTAAACCTAATAATGGAGTTGTATCGGAACAAGCTGATGAGCGGGAAAGATTTTTCAGTTTATTACAGTAACCTTGATCTGTTTGATGTGGCTATAAAATCAGGAATAGGCAAAAATCTTGACGGCATGTTTACTTGTACACCATACAATTCGCGAAAAACGTACGCGGAAAAGAGCAGTGAGATAGAACTCATTAAAAGCCTTAATAATATTCTTAAGTTGCGCAATTTATTCCTGAAAGAAAATGTTCTTGCAGCCTATTCCTATGCCATGGAACTCTTGAAGTGCCCCGGAAATTATCATGCCGATTACGCGTTGCCGATATCCGGGGAATTGAAGGAAGAGATCGTCGATTTAATGAAAAACATCCATGAAATCTAATAACGAGGTCGCAACTTCCCCGGGAAACAGCCTACCACGCGGTGCTTGGCTGGTAGTGATGTTCCTTTTCTTTGTGGGAGCCTTGAACTACATTGATCGGAACATGTTGACCACCATGAGGTTTTCCATCATAGATTCCATACCGATGAGCGACGCGCAATTCGGTATGCTCACTTCCGTGTTTTTATGGGTGTATGGACTAATGAGCCCACTTGCCGGTTACATGGCAGATAAGTTTAAACGCAGTCATATCATTATTTTCAGTTTGCTGGTCTGGTCAGTCGTTACTTGGATGACGGGGCACGCGACCACGTTCAATCAATTGTTACTCTCACGTGCGCTAATGGGTATAAGTGAAGCCTTTTACATACCGGCAGCACTGGCTTTAATCACCGATTACCACAAAGGGCCCACGCAGTCACTGGCAACCGGGATAAACCTTGCCGGTGTAATATTAGGCTCGAGTTTGGGGTTTATCGGTGGATGGATAGCTGAAAAACACACCTGGAACCTGGCATTTAATAGTTTGGGAATCATCGGGATAGTTTATGCTGTTGTACTTTCCCTATTCCTTAAAGATGCTCCTAAGGATGACATTTCACCGGTTCCCAACAGCGGGGTGGAGGAAAATGAATATAAAATATCGTTTATCAATGCGATAAAAAATCTGTTCAATCAACCTGCTTACATCTACCTGCTTATTTTCTGGAGTCTCTTAGGGTTGGTCAACTGGATGATTATAGCTTGGCTGCCAACCTATTACAAAGAAACCTTCAACCTGTCCCAAAGTATGGCCGGGGTGTATGCCACCGCGTATTTCTGGCCTGCGTCGATAGTAGGCTTATTGGCCGGGGGGTACCTGTCTGACAGATGGAGCAAGAGAAATCCCCTTGCCAGGGTTGTTGTTCCTATTATCGGCTTAATGTTTGCCGCACCGACCATTTTATCGGGAAGTTTAACTAACGTACTTGGCATAACTGTAGCAGCATTCGCGGTTTACGCTTTAACAAGCAAGTTCACGGATAGTAACATGATGCCAATGTTGTGCTTAATCGTTGATTACAGGTACAGGGCAACGGGATACGGGATACTAAATATGTTGTCGACAATTGTAGGGGGATTAGGGGTATATATCGCCGGTGCAATGAGGGATGCTCAAATTGAACTTTCACTCGTCTATCAAGCTTCGGTAATTGCATTGATTGCCTGTTTAGGGATTCTGTTCCTGGTTTTAAAAACCGCTAAAAAAAGGGAACTGTATTAAACGATTGCCATTAACAGACCACGTTGATGCGTTTACGCTTCATCAGGTGGATATGATATAAAAGGCCTTATAGTGAAGTTATGCAAAGAAATGATCAAGTAGCTTTCAAAGGAGTTATAATTTCTGGTTCTGAAGTGATAGATGGATATCTTACGACAGGTGGAGGAACCATTACCGGTGTAGGAAATTCGCCTCCGGGATGTAACGTGATCGATTTGGGTGAATCGTACATCGCTCCCGGATTCATCGACCTGCATATACATGGTATTCACCGGATGCTGGTGGATAACGGCGCGGAAGACTTGAAAGGAATAAGCAAAACCCTTCCCCAATACGGGGTCACCGGTTTTTTACCCACGTTGGTGCCCCGACCCAAAGGAGAAGATGCTATTTTTCTTTCGGAATTGTCGACAACGGAAACCGAAGGAGCGGAGATTTTGGGATTCCACTTGGAAGGTCCTTTTCTCAAAATTACAGGGGCTTTAGCCGCGGAAGCTGTTTCAGGAGCAGATGAAGAAAGGGTGAGTTCCTTGATTGACGCGGCGAGACCGTACAAGGTCATCTTCAGCATCTCACCAGACGTGAGCGGGATTGAAAAAATGATACCGCTGATGGCCACCAACGGCACCCCGGTATTTATGACACACACTGCTGCCACCGTTGAACAAATGCGGCAGGCCATAGCTCTGGGTACACGGCATGCCACCCATTTTTACGATGTGTTCCCCTGCCCCACTGTTTCCGAACCAGGGGTACGTCCTTGCGGGGCGGTTGAGGTCATCTTAGCGGACGAGCGGGTAAGCGTTGACTTCATCTTGGATGGTGTGCATGTTGATCCCGTAGCGGTGAAAATGGCCTTGATTAGCAAAAGGAAAGGGCCAGGGAAAGTGTGCCTGATAACAGACGCTAACGTGGGTGCCGGATTGGAACCCGGGCAATTCTCGTTCAGGGACTCGGGGGACATCTACTTCGAATACAAAGGCGCACCGGCACGCTCCGTCAAAGACAACACGCTGGCTGGGAGTGGGTTGACGATGGATCAGGCATTAAGGAACGCCGTGAAATGGTTGGACTTGGATTTAGTACAAGCTTCAAAGCTAGTAAGCCATCACCCGGCCCAGGTTCTCGGACTCGGGCATAGGAAGGGATTGCTGGAAGAAGGTTACGACGCCGACTTCGTCGTGCTTAATAACGACCTAAATGTTTTGCAAACATGGATAAAAGGCAACTGTTTTTATGAAAAATGACTTGAAGCGAACATGGTTGAAACAGTCATAAGGCTTCTAAGGGAGTGATTATTTTAAAACATCAAAAAAATCAGGTACTGAACAATAAAATATGATAATCGTATGAAACAATCTCGGAAAATTGAGCATGCCCCTAATCGTAATGCAGGGAATCAGTCATTTAACTTCAACCCTTCCAAATGGGTACCCTTTAGAGATAAAAAAGAGATCAACAGGGTGTTAACCATCAAAAGAGAGGATATAGAGAAGCACGAAAATCCCGATTTCAGAATCAAGGTCTTGCCCGATTCAGAAGTAGACCATTATTGGATAACGGATATGTTGAAAAGGATCAAGCATGCTTCGGATACCGGAGAAAAACTGGTGATGATACTCCCTAACCCGACCCCGCTTTACAAACATTTAGCCCGGTTGATTAACGCTTGTAACATAGATTGCCGAAACCTCCACGCCTTTGCCATGGACGAGTATGCCGATGAGAATGGGAACATAGCACCCGAGGGATGGGAATTTGGTTTCACCCACGCGATGATGAAATACTTCTACTACGAACTGGATGAAAAGCTCAGGCCACCCAAAAAGCAGTTCGTAGGATTTACCAACAAAAACGTGAACGACTACAGCCAAATGATTGCCGATCACGGGGGTGCCGACATCTGTTATAGCGGACCCGGGTGGACGGGGCATTTGGCCTTTATTGAACCCGACGCACCCGAGTTCCAAGGTTCACTGGAAGAGTGGAGACAGATGGGGGCTAGGATCTGCACATTAAGCCCCTTTACTATCGCCCAAAATTCGTTACACGGTATCTTCGGGAAAAGTGGCAACCTAGCGGCCGTACCCCCTAAAGCGGCGACGATAGGCCCCGTGGACGTGATAAGTGCCAAACATCGCTTCGACACGCACGCCATTACCATACATGGCACAACCACCGCATGGCAACGATTTGTTTCACGCCTCGTGTTGCACGGGCCGGTCACGCCGCTCGTACCCGAATCGATACTCCAGACCCTGAGGACGGATGTGTACATATCGGAGTCAATAGCACAAAACATAGAAACAGACTGGATTAAAGGATATTAAAATAAATCTCCTAAGGTAAAGCCTTGTACTTCCTTTTCCTGTCATGGAAATAAAAGATATTAAAAGAACATGTTGAACACGATCGAGTTAAAAGCTGGTGCGGCCTCGACAACCATCACCCCGCGAGAATCGCACTTCTTGTTCGGTTACCCGTTCGTTGAAAGGAGGAGTTCCGGCACGCACGATGACCTCTTAAGTTCAGCCCTGTATCTGAGCGACGGGAAAAACCGGGTTCTGTTTGTTTCCAACGATGTTATTTACATAAGTAAAGCGTCAACGGCTCGAATTAGAAAGGGAATCTCCGATAGAACGGGGATACGAACTTCCAACATATTAATAGCGGCAACGCATACGCATTCAGCTCCGGTTACCGTAGATCTGGTAATTAGCGCGAACGATCCGGTCATACCGAAAGTGGATAAAAACTACCTGAGATTCATGGAAGAGAACAGCGTGAAGGCTGCTTGCCAAGCCGTTGAAAACGCGACGTTGGCCGAAATCGCCATCGTCGTTGGAGATGCGACGGGCGTGGGAACTAATCGTCACAACCCCGAATGGATAAAGGATACGGATGTTCCAGCACTATTTGTCAAAAGCAAGAACGGTAATGAATTTATCGGTTGTATGGTGGTTTGCAACATGCATCCAACCGTCCTACACGAAGATTCGACCCTATATAGCGGTGATTTCCCGCATTACGCCCGAAAAAAACTTCAAGACGCGGTTTTAGGTAAAAACCGCCCGGTTATCTACTTTACCGGGGCTGCTGGGAATCAAAGCCCGAGGCACGTTACAAATGCCAACACGTTCGGGGAAGCCAAACGGTTAGGACAAATTGTCGCGGACTCACTCACAGCTAAATTAACAGATACGGAAACCTTCTTCTCCCGAACACATGTTTTGGCTGTTCAAAAATTCATCAATCTGCCCAAACGGGTTTTCCCCCCGGTTGAATGGGCCACGGGGCATCGCGACGAAACCAAAAAACGCTTCGAGGAGCTTAAACAGTATTCGAAGAATTCGCGGGAGATCCGTACAGCTGAAGTAAACTGGTTCGGTTCGGAAGAACTACTCTACTTGTCGAAATTGTCCCGGGACAAGGCATTGGAAAAGGCGTACCAAAGCTCTCTCCCCGCTGAAATTCAAATAATCAAGGTGGGCGATTGGAAGTTTGTCGCCTGGTCCGGTGAAGTGTTCGTGGAGTACGGCATTGAACTGAAAAGTCAAGCCGAGAAGGTCGCGTTGATAACTTACGCTAACGGTGAGCTTCAAGGGTATATCGTCACCAAGGAAGCTGAGGAAAGGGGGTATTACGAAGCCGGAAATGCCTTCTTTGGTTACCAGGCTGGTCATATAATGCTGGCCGAAACGCTCAAGGTATTAAAATGGATGTAAAATGGGGTTCTACCTTGGCATAGATTTAGGAACAAGCTACTTAAAGGCGGGAATATTCGATAAGAACGGATTCCTTTTAGGACTGGGACGACATGCCTTGGGAAAAAAGTTCCCCGTTTTCAGGGGAAAAAAGGCACCTCCTGTAGTGCAGGATGCCGTTGGATGCGAATTGCCAATCGCCGATTTTTGGAGCACACTTCACAAATGCATAAACCAAGCAATGGAGAAGGCAAAAATTAACCCCAACAAGCTGCTCACTGTTTCCTACTCATCGCAAGCCAACAGTTTCGTCCTGTTGGATGAAACGGACACCCCGTTAACTTCACTGATTTTGTGGCCAGACGAAAGGGTTGGTAGAGTACCTTCAGCCTTGCAAACGCTACTGAAGAACCATGACTTTTTAAAGAGAACGGGATTAGGAATCTCACCCGGTGTCCAATCAATGGTAGCCAAAATAGCCTGGTTTCAGGAGAACAAGCCGGGAGCCTGGAAGAAGGTAAGCAGCATCGCATCCATCTCAGACTACCTAACACTCTCGCTAACCGGGCAAAAAGTAAGTGACTTCAGCACATCATCCATGACGGGACTGCTAGATGTATCCGGGGAAAGATGGTGGAATGAAGCACTAGAGACGCTGAATATCAGCGAGAATCTTCTCTTTTCCCCAAAAAGGACGGGTAGTTTCGTTGGTCCTTTGATCGGGAGAAGAGCGAAAAGCTTGGGATTATCAACCAACACGAAGTTTTTCTTAGGAGGTTTGGATCACCACATTGTCGCTGTGGGAGCGGGTTTACCCAATTCAACCAACCTTTCCGAATCAACAGGTACCGTGCTGGCATGTGTAAATTACCGACAAGGATTTCAACCTAAAGAGGGAATAAATGTAGCCCCAAGTTTAAAGGAAGGAGACTATTTTCAAATGGCGTTCAATGAAAACGGTGCCACGGTACTGGAGTGGTATCAAAAAAAGTTCGCCCCTGAATTATCCATTGAAGAGCTGCTAAAGATGGCCGAGAGTATTTCCCCGGGAAGTGATGGCTTAAAGGCCTTACCCTGTGCCAACAAATATGAATCACTCTCGGGGTTCTATAATATTGTCAACCGCCATTCCCACGGGCATTTCGTCAGGGCGATCCTCGAATCAACGGCCTTGAGCTTACGAGATTTGGTCGACAGCTTGGACAGGGAAAACGTTTCGAAAGCGTTAATCGCCTCCGGGGGTGGCGCACGAAGCCTTTTATGGGTACAGGTAAAAGCTGATATCCTCAACAAAGCGTTCATGGTACCCGAATGCAGCGAGCTGGCCTGTCAAGGAGCCGCGTTAATCGGGGCAATGGGGAACATTCAAGAGAACAACGGTCTAAAACCTTTCGAAAGGCAGGCAAGATATGCTCGGTTAATAAAACCAAATCCAATAAATGTAGAACGATATAAATTAGGCAATAAAATAATTCGTATGAAAAAAACAGAAAAAGATGTAATCCTTCAACGTGCCAAACAATCCTTGGAGATCGAGAGCAAGGCAATTTCCGACATCATAGACTACTTAGACGAAGAGAGCTTTTTAAAAGCCGTTAAAGTATTAAGCAGTTGTCCCAAGATAATTACTTGCGCCAGCGGCTCATCTGGCATTGCTGCCAAGAAGTTCGCGCACTCGCTATGTTGCATCGAACGAAACGCGCAATTCCTCTCACCCGCGGAGGCCATCCACGGGGGAATGGGATGCATGAAAAAAGAAGACGCGGTGGTAATGGTCTCACGAGGTGGCAAAACGGCAGAACTGCTCCCGATAATTGAAGTATGCAACAAGAAGGGAGTTATACTTATAGGGATAACTGAGAATCTTGACTCTCCACTAGCCAAGAGCTCTCAAATTGTTATTCCCATGAAGATAGAGCGAGAAAGTGACCCGCTAAACGTGATGGCAACATCCAGCTTTGTTGCAACCATTGCCATTTTTGACGCGATGTTGGCGGCAATCATGGAGGTGACCAATTATACATTAGAACAATTCGCGCTGATACATCCTGGAGGTGCTGTTGGAAGCCGGTTGAACAGGGAGTAAAACGGCCGTGTATAACCCGTTTTCCCGGGTTACCCGGAGCCGTGAATGAAAAAAACGACAGGATAAAAAGTAAAAAATAGAACAGCAACATGTACAAGGGAATGACCGTGAAGCCCCCGTTTTTTGAAATTGGCCCAAAAGCTTACATGTACGGGGAAAGGGTGCTGAAACTGGCAAAAGCGGCCGACGAAGCTTCTAAAAAACATGACGTGAGGATAATCTTGACCGTGCAGCCGTCGGATATCTACCGGTTGGCGAAAGAGACGAAACGGGTGCTAATTTTCGCGCAACACATGGACCCGATCCCGGTAGGCAAGGGAAACGGCTCCATCCTGCCCGAGGCGTTGAAAGAGGCCGGTGCCGTGGGCGTCATCCTTAACCATGCCGAGAGACCGATGACTCTTGCCGACTTGGCCCGGGCGATCAAGCGGGCGGACGAGGTGGGCTTGCTTTCAATGGTGTGCGCCGACTCCATCCGGGAGGCGGAGGCCATTGCTCACCTTGCCCCGAACATCATCGTGGCAGAACCCACGGAGTTAATCGGAACAGGGCAAACCAGCGACGAGGAGTACGTGATCGCGACTACCTCTGCTATCAAGAGGGTTAACCCGGAGATCCAGGTACTACAAGCTGCTGGGATAAAGGACGGCCGGGACGTTTACAGGACGATCAGGGCAGGGGCCGATGCGACGGGTACCACCAGCGGGATCATGAAAGCAGAGGACCCGGAGGCGATACTACACGAGATGGTCGCCGCTGTCAGGAAAGCATGGGATGATTTAAACAGACAATGATCGAGTCCACTTCGAAAAGTACTTTATGCTGAAAATCAGTAAAAACCCATTGATTTACAGCAAGGTGCAAATCAATGAAATCAAATATTGGGTTTTCAGAGCCGACTCATAATCTAAAACCAATCTAAAAGGGAGATTTTAAAAATGAAACTTTACAGGGGAACAATCGACCTCCAGTCGAAAGACCATAGGCCAGATTTTCACAACGTGACGGACGAGGTAAAAAGAATTGTCGAAGAATCCGGTATTCAAAACGGTATCTGCGTCGTTTACTCGCACCATACCACCTGCTCGGTAATGACGCAGGAGTGTTCGCACGACCTCAACTTCTTCGGCAGGGAGTATTTACAACAGGATTTGAACAACATCATGGAGGAACTGGTACCAACCTGCAGAATGGAAGGTCAATATTTGCACCCAGGGCCAAAACACATTCAATTCGCACTTACCATCCCGGATGAGGAGCCGAAAGGGAGCCTCAACACAGATGCTCACTTGCGCTCGGTGTTTTTCGGGCGTTCCGAAACCATACCCTTGGTTGACGGGAAACTCTCGTTGGGCGCTTTCGGATTCATCTACTTCGTGGATTGGGACCAGATCCGCGAGAGGAAAAGGGTTTGTGAGGTACACATCATCGGGGAATAACCCCTATTCTGACTAAGTTCATCAAAAACTTCTAAAACTTGAATTGGGATACCTGTTATTTTTTAATACATCAAACCAATCTCGTGCCGAAGGGGAGCACGGGAACTGGTGTCCTCGCAACCAGTCGCCGTGGATGTAATAGGTTATAGGCTCTCCCGGTTTGCAATCCAGTAAAACCCGGTGCTCCTCCGGTTGCTCGTCGAAACGCAGGAAGCGTTCCGGCGGGAAGGTGATTCCCATGCCTATCCACCCGATTCGCGGCTCCTGAAAGCCCCATGAAGCGATGATGCCGGCATCCTTGTCGGAAAAGAAAGTCTCGTCCGGTAACCGTACCAGCCCGATACCCAGTTCGACCTTGTCACCTGGAGTGGCGCCATCCACCATCACTTCCACCGATGAGTGAAGATCCCCGGCACCGATTGAAGGACGAAACCGCACGGTGTAAGGGGCATTTTCGGGACCTACCCCTTCCGCCACCAATTCAAGGGTTACCCTGTTATGGGTCTCCTCCACCAACCTGCCGGAAAAAGCGGGGCTTCCCTCACCCGTTTCGTTACGCACCGGGTAGGCTACACCGTTCACGTAGAGGATGACTCCCCCGCTTCCGGAGGTCTTCCCCACGTGCAGGATATCCATCCCCCAGCCGTTCTGGTCAACGTGGTAGCTCTTGCCTTCAGCTATTTTGGGCAGGATCAGCGTATCGAGCCACTGGCGTTTGCCGAAGAGGTCGAAATGACCCGAGTAGAAGCGGTAAGCCGCTTTTTCCGACTCCCATCCCCAGTTGGGTGGGAACCATTCGTTGTTCCAGGCCACCCGCGGCTTCTCCTCGTCACTGCGCAGTCGGATCGTCCAGGAGGTAAAGTCCTCTTCAGGTCTACCCGTTTTAAAATATTTCGCGACGGTTTTGGCCATACGCCGGGTGTCGCCTTTGCCGCGTGCCGCGTTGAACTTCTTCCAGAAAGAGCGGTTTTCGTACCCCGATTTTTTCAGCCGGTCAATCAACCGATCCTGCACCAGCGTGAGGTAGTACAAGATGGATTGGTCACTGTTAATAAGGCGGCCGGCTATTTCGTCCGGAATATTATCGCCTTGCATACGGTCTTCAAGCAGCTCCCACACCGCGTCCTTTTCCATTCCTTCCTTCGTGGATTGGAGTGCTGCCGTAAGCGCCATTACCAGGTTATAGGAATATTCCGGTTCGGTTTTAAAAATGGGCGCCAATGTCTCGTTTAACTCCTTGAATGTCCACTCCACCGGTTTTACTTTTGACACGTTAATCGGGTAAGAGTCGTCCGTTACGCCGTCGCCATCCGTGTCGATATCCAACCTGTCCATAATACCATCTTGGTCGGTATCCACCCAAAGATAGGTCATGTCTATTTTCGTGTCGAAGTCGTAATCCACCTTGATCCAACTCCTGTCGCTATTTTTGAGATGGACGCGGTGGTCGGCGGGACTGAAATAAAATTCATTAGGCCCCGAAGGCTTAAGCACCAGTTCATAGCGTTTGTTATAAGGACCGCAACTCGGACCGCCTATTTGGGGCATATGGTATCCCGGATCGGTAGATGCAGCACTGATTACACCTTCCCAGCGTTCGATGATATCTTTCGGTTTGTTAAAGGCAATATTCAGGTTATTCTCACTCCAGGTCATCAACACACGTTCCCAGGTGACGGTTCGCAAGTAATTGCGGGCAGTAGAGCGCTTCAATACCGGACCGGTAGGGATGCCCCGAACCATAAATTGCTCCGTTTGCTCTTCCGGTAAAGACATGGTGAAATCACTCTCCTTCCCTTTCTCTTCTGTCCACCCTTGTGCAAATGCCGAAACGGATACATCAAAATCCCGTGGCTTTCCGGCTATCGGGTTCACATTAAAGCTCCACCGGAGTGACTTCACCAACTCCCTCTTTCCTTCAATGCGAATCACCTCTTCAGTGATACCATCATCGTCTGCATCGTAAAACAAAAAGGGATTTTCCCAAAAAGGAATCCATAACTTCTTCTGTGGATCAAAGTACATGGAAATAAGGCTCTCATCTCCACCAAAATGGGTGTGATTCTGGCACGGAACCTGGTAATATATGTAATCAATATCATATCCCAACAAGTTATCATCACCGTCGTCAATGAAATACCAAACACGTACTCCCGTATTGGAGTCATAAAAGAACATGCCCATCTCATCCACATCGTTATCTCCATCAAAATCGGTATAATCAATCACGGCATCGACCCATCCATCGGCATGCCAGTCGGCGATCCAGAGATCCCCATACTTCTCGGGTTCCTTACCCATCTCCAGGTTACCGTTCTCGTCAATCACCTTGACCAGTATCGGTTTTTTCGCTTCCGTGTGTCGGGGTTCGATATCGATAAACCACACCTCCTCCGGCTTCCCGTCACCATCCTTGTCCACGTAGTGGCGCTTTCCCGGCGTGTCATCCTTTACTTTTAGCACCATGGCGGGATCCAACCTCACGGCATCACCAAAAACTTGCTCGAAAGCCTTCTGTTTCGCCATCTTCTCTGCATCCTGCGCCTGTACGGTCGTGGTGCAAAGGCAGCAAATGGAAATCATCCAAAGAAAAACCGTGCCGAAGCGCTGCCGATTTCTGTTCGATAAAATTTGTTCCATAAATTTTATTGGATAAGCAATGTTTTTTTCATTTTATGCAGAACGGCCTCGTTGGCCTCTATCAGGTGTTCCGTTGAACCCGCCCTGTACCACTCCGTTATCCTGTCCTGATGATAAAAGGGCTCGGGAGTAAGGTTTTCATTGGAAAGGGAGGAGATGATGTTGGCCACGTAGTTGTTCTTTTCGGCAACCAGCACCAATTGGGCATGCAAGAGATTGTATTCCCGGATTTGTTGGTTGATGATTTTGATATATTGGGTGGGGTTGTAGGATGCCGCGTCCCTCTTTTCCATGATCTCTTCCATGGCTTTTCCAGCCCCGCCGCCGGTGTTCGGCGCTTCCACACCCAATAGCCGGGCAATCGTTGGTGCCAGGTCGGTATGCTCAAAGTAAGGAAGTTCACGCCCACGGGCGATCCCCGGGCCGACAAATACCAACGGCGTCACCCAGCTATCCTCGTCGAGCATGGGATGCCAACCCACCTTGCTCTGCCCGTGGTCGGAGGTCACGATTAAAACGGTACCCTCCCATTCTCCCCTCTTTTTCAGGTAACCGATCAACTCTCCCAGCAGCCTGTCGGCATTCTCAATAGCATCGACATAGGGGGAACCTTCTCCGAAAATATCTCTCGCGTAAGGTTTCCCTTCACTGAACATGGCTATGGTCGTGCCAATGGCGCCGGGGCTTTGAAGGTGGACGCGCATGAAACGGATCTGCTGGCTTTCCAGCAAACGGATGGCCTGCTCCACTGTCTGATCATCGGTCAGCGAGTTATCCATGATGCAGGTGGAGAAGCCTCTTCCCACGGAACGATAGGCGGTCGTGTTTACCACGAACGCCGTCTGCCATTTCGGGGAGATCATCTCCTGGATCATTTTATTTTTTGGGCTCAGGAAGATGGTACCTTCATGTAGCATCGGGTTGGGGAAAGAGCAACTGTTCGACAGGCTGTAATCCCCCACCGTGGGGTGATGGGGGATGATCATGTACGATTTCCGCACGTAGGTACCCTCCTTTATCAGGGAGTTGAGTACCGGCATATTCAACTTTTCGGGTGCCTGCCAATGCATTCCGTCAATCATGAACAATATCACCCTTTCGGGTTCCTTCGCCGATAAAGCCGATATATTCACCGACAAGAGATAGAGCAGAAACGACACCCATACAAAATGAACTCTTCTCATGGTATTCTCATATTTTACAATTTTCTTTTGCCTACGGGGACAAAAACTCTAACATCCCCACGAATCCGGGAATCAAGTAGCTGAGTTCTCCCGATAGTGAGAATTTAAGCAGTAGTTCAAATTTGGCTATTTAAACGGATTCGGTATTTTCACCAGATCTTCCACCAATTTTCCTTCATGTTCAAACCTTGCCAATGTATACACATTCCCATCTTTATCCAAAGCAATCGAGTTCACATAGGTAGGACGGGATCCATCCTCATAAAAGACGGGGCCATGGTCGGTATATGTATTGGTAGGTATGTGATAGGTGACCAAGTGAAGGTTCTCCAATCCCCGTGCAGCACCCATCGCAATCTTATCTTTCCCCTTCACCCTTTTCCCGTTTTCATAGATGGGCCCTCCAGTCAGGTAGTACAAGGTTTCCCCATCATTTCCCAGGTCGAATCCCAAGTAGCCGTAACTGAACTGATCATACATGCCACTTTTCCGGGAGGGTTCAGACGTTATCCTGTCTACAATTTCTATTTTCCTTTCTTTCGGATCAAACTTGAATAAATAGCCTGAATTTCCGTGTACCCCGTACGCTACTTCTTCTTTCGGGTACCATACGACGGCACGCCAGTTGTAGCCCATGCTCCCTGCATCGGTGGGGTCATAACTCCCAAAATAATCCAACCTCAGATCCACATCTTCCAACTTTTCAATGATCCCCTCTCCCGGATTGTAACACATGATATCGCCTTCGGCAATAGAGTAGTAAACCAACCCGTCACGCGGATCGACGAATATGGATCGGCACAAAACCCTGTAATCTTCACCTATCGTGCCATTTTCGCCGTTGGCTGAAACCAACCCCAACTCTTTCATTTCGCCACTGTTTACATCGTAGTGTACAAAATATCCTTTCGGCCATGTAATGGCATAGATCTGTTTTCTTTCGGTATCCATTGTCATGGTAAGTACACCTTCGCCATGAGGTGCAAGGCCCAAATCTTCGAATGTACCGGTAGCGAGGTCATAGGCTAAAAAATGGCCTCCGGTGTAAAGCCCATATCCTTCCGGCGCTGTTACCGGCAGACGTTCCATACCGTCTATCATCTCGTAGTAGCCTACATGGGTAGAGAAATAGAGCTTGCCGTCGCTTTCGTAAAAACGAACATGGCTCTTACCCTGGGCAATTACTTTTTTATCTTTCTCTCCGCAAATCTCCGTCAGATCGGCTAAAAAGCGGGTCGTATCCGCTTGCGGGTCGTACACGTGAACCTGACCAGCGACATCATAAGGTTGTGAAGAGAGGACATAATAAATTTTGCCATTGCTTGCTGCAGAAATAGCATTGTAGGTGTCGTGTGCCAGATCAAACCCCGAGAAGTAAGATGTGGCGGTTAATTGCTTTTCTCCCAATGTTTGCTTTTCTTGATTGTTCACATTGGAACAACCTGTTACCATCGTTGCAATAAGTATTGCAAATATAATTCTGCTTTTCATCATGATTGAGTTTTATTGTTGTTTAACCATTTATTTAGCCATTACATCCATGAGCACTTCCCCTATTCTAAACGAATACAAGTGCTAAACTATCCATATTTCGTACATCATTAGATTTAGGCGTGTTATTTTGTACACTAATCCGTAGATGGTTCTGAAAGTGTACGAAGTTAAATAGTTTTATATCCATTTGAAACTAGCCAGAATGTAGCCATCTCAAACTTTCTCCAGAGCACGTGCAGAATAGACCAACCTCTATTGCTTTCACGTTCAAAAGTACACTATTTTTGAACACCCACAAAGGAATCTAAAAAATAATCGATTATAATTTTCCTTAGCTACAATTTGAGTGCAAGGGTTTTACGTATCCATTTCAAAACCGCCCTTACATGGAGAAAAGAAGGTAAAATAGCTTCGTTCAAGATCGGTAACAGGCGATATTTCCTACCGGAGGAGATTTTAGCGTTGAAAAGACTTTATTTTTAAGAAGAGAGTTTGGTCGATGAAATAATTACTTCTTTGATACTCGTATTGTAATTATTGTTAATTTGGGGTTATTTTGTCCGGAAAAAGGTAGTAATTTCGGACAAAATTAAAGATGTAAAAGAAATGGCGCGAATATTATCTAAGGAGGTCAAAAATCGCATCATAAAAAATGGTGAAGGTCGGCTTTATGCTGTAAGTGATTTTGCCGATTTAAATAATGATGCATCGGTTACTCGAACACTGTCAAGGCTTGAAAATGAAAATTTCCTGATACGTCTATCGCAAGGTTTGTATCTGTACCCGATTAGGAATCAGTATGGAATCCATAAACCCTCTTTGAGCACAATAGCACAAGCCATCGCGGAAAGACAGGGATTCGAACCCTGGGTACCCGTAAGGGTACAACGGTTTTCGAGACCGCCCCGTTCAACCACTCCGGCATCTTTCCGTAATTGCCTACAAAAGTACACCATTTTCGGTTAACAACGGCGAAATCGGCGAGAAAAAAGCCCCTCGAAGCGTAAACGGGGGGCTTTCTCTCTAAGGATTTAGTTGGGAAATGATCACGCTAACGCTTCAGGGAAAGGCCACTTTACTAACGGCTCCAATAGTCCCGCTTGCGCCTCTTGCTTCGTTGCACCGGTGTCATTCACACCAATGTCACAGAACTATTTCGCTAATGCTTCAAGAGCCCCGTCAACCGCGTTCAACAGCGGCTCGATGGAGATGGGCGACCCCACGGCGTGCTTCATCCACGCCTGCGGTATAATACTCCCCTGGGTGTACATCCGGTCGATCTCGTCGGCCAGGTTCTTACCGCGTACCTGCTGCTCAACCTGGAAGGCGATCAGGTGCCCCATCGGGTAGTTGGGCAAGTAGAGCGGGTAGTCGATCATGTGGGAGTATACACCCAGCAGGGGTTCATCCTCACCACCCAGCACGCCCGCGTAGTAGCTGTTCCACACCTCTCTCGCGATGCGGATAACTGCCTCTTTCAACTCCTCGGGAGTAGCCTCGGGATGCTCATAAAGCCACTCCCACGCCTGGATATCCACCAGTGAGACACCCATGATCTCGTAAGAGGCCCAGAAGTTGTCCAGGGCCAGGTAGTGCTCATCCAGCGGGTTGGGGTTCTTAAGCCCCAGCAGCTCGAGGTCCCGCTTCTGAAAAAGGAAGGCGACCGCCTCGGTAAACGCGGTGTTCGGCACCCCGTTCAGCATATAGTAATCCACATCGTTCATGGTGATGGTCTGCTCCACGTTGTGCCCAAACTCGTGCACGGCAATATTGTACCCTTTATAGTCGAGTCCATCGTCAACGATACGGGTACGTAAACGGGCCAAGTCGCCGCGCATCGCTGCACCCCACGCGTGGCCGGCACCCCGGGAGGCTTCCACCGTGACAAGCGACGTGATCTCCCTTGCCTTATCGGCTTTCCAACCCAATTTCACCAACATCCTTGGCAAGTCAGCTTCCAGCGCCTCCGCGGTCGGGTACTTGCGCTGGGTAATGGTGGTGAGTTCATCCTCCGGTATTCCTCCTCCCGCCTTGAAACCGTTGTACCAGATATCGAACGGCTCCAGCTTCCTTCCTAATCGGCTCTCGATGAACGCCGCCACCTCCTTCACCTGAGGCGACGACAGCAACCCCTTAAAGAGCGCTTCCACATCTTTTTGAGGCACCTCCATGGTTCGGTCGAACGCCCTCGCCAGCTGCGTGGGATAGTGCGTGTTATAAACATCAAGCTGCCTCATCGCCAGGTAATTCTTCAGAAACACCTCGTAACGACGGGGCTCCTCGGGTCGGCCCTCAACTGTTTTCTCACCATCAAAAAGCTCGTTCGAGAACGGGTTCCACGCGTATCGGTCGCTATTGATCACCTCCAGGGGGATAGATTGATCAATAATCCGTTTCATCACCTGGTAGATCATTCGCTGCTTCTCCAGCCCCTTATCGGCATCGGCGTAGTTCGATTTCAGCTCATCGCGTAGTCCCCAGTGAGAGATCAACTTCATGCCATCGGGAAATAGCTGTTCACCGTTCTCGTTCCGAAGCTTACCCATGTAGATGTTGTAATCCGAGATATAGGCATCGGCCTCGGTCGTCGTTTTGGACACCTCCTGCTGGATAGCGGCCGGCACGCGCGAGGTAAAGCTATCGCCCATCCGCGCGTAGGCCCACTCTTTCCTCGACCACGTTTCGCCAAGCTCCGTCTTCTCTTCCAGCGAGTAGAAGGGGAAGTTCAGCGCCGTGAGGAACGCGACTTTATTCGCGTATAGGTCGTCCGTGAGGTGCGATGACGGGCTGTAGCTCCCGAACATCATATCCACCGGCGTGATCGCCGGTCCTTCGAGCTGCAACGGCTCTTTCAACGCCACGTTCATCTGGTGGAAGTTACCATATATCACCTCAAAATTGCGCTCCAGGGTAGTGTAAAGCTGCTCCAGCTCCTTCTCTCCCGCCACGAACGACTCAAGGCAAAACCGGGCGAAATCCTCTTCGCTACCATCCGTTTCTCGCCAAAGTCCAGCCACCTGTTGCACACCACGCTCTACACGAAACGCACACGCTTCTCCCAGTGAATCGGTCAGCTGACGAACCACCGCCTCAACGCGGGTAGAGGGGATAAAATCTGCTGTTTCCACTTGTTCTGTTTTAATAGGGTTATTGCAGGCCATCGCTCCAAGGAGAAGGGCGATTAAGGCCATCTTGATGATTTGTCTCATAGGTATTTGTTTTTAAGTACCCAAGGGGATACGTTACTTTATGATATGTCGACGATGTATCACGCCACACATTTTCAATGCATTCACAAATTTACAAAAAATCCACGAATGGAGTGATAAATAACCGTAAATCATGATTACGAGGGATGAAAGCCGCGGCTTTTCCATCGGTTCTTGTTCGAGATTAGAAATAATTTTATTTTCTTTGTAATAGACACGTTCGATAGCGTGGCGCGTGATTTCACGTGGCAAGTTCCAGCAACACGTGGCAAGTTCCAGCAACACGTGGTAAGTTCCAGCAACACGTGGTAAGTTCCAACAAATTGAAAAGCTGAATATGCAGACGACATACACCCGATTTTTAGTGATAGCATTCATTTTGGTCATGACACCCGTTTTAAGCATGGGACAAGGATCCGGCATCATCGCTCACCAGGCGACAATAGAGCAGGCGGGCACGGGCTTCGCCTTCACCGAAGGTCCCGCGGTCTCTCCCGACGGGCGGGTTTTCTTCACCGACCAGCCCAACGATCGAATCCACGTGTGGGACGAGCGGGAGGGAATCAGCCTCTGGCTGGAAGGCACGGGACGATCAAACGGGATGGATTTCAACCAGGACGGTGAATTGGTCGCGTGCGCCGATCTTCACAACCGGCTGGTCGTTTTCAACGATCAGAAAGAGATGCGCATCCTTTGTGAGAACTACAAGGGGAAACACTTGAACGGCCCCAACGACGTGTGGGTTGCCCCCTCGGGCGATAGTTACTTTACCGATCCCTACTACCACCGCAACTACTGGGAAGAGGGACAGCAAGAAGTGCAGGATGCCCGGGGCGTCTACCACCTTTCAACGGATGGTAAGGTGAGTCGGGTGAGCGACCAGTACGTGCAACCAAACGGCATTATCGGCACGCCCGACGGCAAGACGCTCTACGTGGCCGATATCAACGACCGGAAGATATGGAAATATGACATACAAGGGGATGGGAGCCTTTCGAGCCGAACTTTTTTCGCGCCGGAAGGATCCGACGGGATGACCATCGATGAGCAAGGAAACGTCTACCTCACCATGGGCAAAGTATGGGTCTACTCACCCGAAGGGGTGCTAATAGAAACGATCGACGTTCCCGAGAGCCCATCGAACGTCTGCTTCGGGGGCAAAGATCGAGATATCCTGTTTATCACCGCCCGAACATCGGTGTACACGCTGAAGATGAACATGAAAGGAGTTAAGTAAATCAATTAAAATAGACACGACATGAATGACATCAACAAGTACGTGAAAACGCATGAGCAGCGTTTCCTGGACGAACTCTTCGAGTTAATCCGCATCCCATCTATCTCGTCGCTCCCGGAGCATAAGGACGACATGTACCGTGCCGCTGAAAAGTGGAAGGAGCTTCTGTTAGCCGCCGGTGTAGACAAGGCGGAAGTGATGGAGACCGACGGCAACCCGGTGACCTACGGCGAGAAGATCATCGATAAGAACGCACCTACCGTCCTGGTGTATGGCCATATGGACGTGATGCCGGTGGACCCGTTGGAACTGTGGAACAGCGATCCCTTTGAACCGGTCATCAAGGATGGAAAAATCTGGGCGCGGGGAGCGGACGACGACAAGGGACAAGCGTTCATGCACGCCAAAGCGTTCGAGTACCTCGTGCAGTCGGGCAAGCTGACCTGCAACGTGAAATTCCTGATAGAGGGTGAAGAGGAGGTGGGCTCCCCCAGTCTTCCCAAGTTCTGTAAAAAGCATAAGAAGATGCTTCAAGCTGACGTGATCCTGGTGTCTGATACCTCCATGATCGCGCCCGATATACCCTCCATCACGACCGGCTTGAGAGGATTAGCCTACTGGCAGGTGGAGGTGACGGGGCCCAACGCCGACCTTCACTCCGGCATCTTTGGCGGTGCGGTGGCCAACCCCATCAACGTGCTCTCCAAGATGATCGCCCAAACGATGGATGACGATGGGCGCATCCTTATCCCCGGTTTTTACGACGACGTGATAGAGGTCTCCAAGAAGGAGCGTGCCCTGATGGCCAAAGCCCCCTTCTGTCAACGTGAGTACAAAAAATCGCTCGGTATAAGGGCGGTGTTCGGCGAAAAGGGGTACACCACCAACGAGCGCACCGGAATTCGTCCCACGTTCGACGTGTGCGGCATCTGGGGCGGGTATACCGGCGAAGGGGCCAAAACGGTACTCCCCTCCAAGGCCTATGCCAAGATCAGCACCCGCCTGGTACCCGGGCAAGACCACCAGAAGATCGCCAAGCTATTCATCGACTACTTCAACTCCATCGCCCCCAAATCGGTGAGGGTGAAGGTCGACTACCTCCACGGGGGGCCCTCGTACGTTTGCCCGATTGACCTCCCGGCTTACAAGGCCGCGGAAAGGGCGTTCAAGGAGGTGTACGGGAAAGATCCGGTGCCGGTGCGTTCCGGTGGGAGTATCCCCATCATCGCCACCTTCGAAGAGATACTGGGTATCAAATCGGTGCTCATGGGCTTCGGCCTTGCCTCAGACGCCATCCACTCGCCCAACGAGAACTTCCCGCTGGAACAGTTCTTCAATGGTATCCGAACCATTCCCCTATTTTACAAGTACCTACCTGAAGAAATGGGTAAGTAGGGGGCCGGTTTTACACTCCCGGGGAGTTAAAATAGCCGGGGGGTGGTTTAATATTAGCCAATCACGGCGTACGTCATGTAACAGGTATCTGCCGTGACAGGCGTGAGCGGCAGGTAGCCGGAAATGATCTTGTTGGCTTTCACCGTTAGTGGGTGCTCCCGCTCCATCTTCCGGTGAAACGACAAGGCGGCTCCCGGCCGCTTGAAGTAGTCCACCATGAACATCCCCTCCGCACCCGACTGAACGTGTCGTTCATGAAAAGTGTGCGATACAACCCCCATGTTCATGCGCATGTTGATCTCCACGCAAGGATGAAGCATGTAGCCCTCCGGGGAGGCGCATACCATCATATCCACACCCACGTACCCGCGGTAACGGGGAAAACGGATTGGCAACAGCTGCAATAGCCTCTCCCTAAGCTGATGGAAGAGGGAAATGGGCAAGTAGGAACCCAGCACCTCCTCAATGCGTGCATCGGTCAGCAACTCATTGCCCATGTAGGCGCCTGAAGCGGTCGTTCGAAAGAGCGAGTAGCCTGCAAATCGTGCCGTGCCATTATCCAGCCAAAACTCCATCGCGAAATCCCTCACCCTATCCCAGATCGGCTCGACCACGACGCCTCCCTGTCCCCGGATGACCCGCCGGCACCAATCGACCTGCTTGTCGGTAATGCCTCCCAGTATCCATACCAGCCCCTTCCCACTACCGGAAAGGGGCATCTTCAACACCTTGTCACCCGGCACCGATTCCAGGTAGGCCAACAGCTCCTCTACAGACGTCACATAACGAGGCTCACCGGTGAGGCGTTCATCAAGCGACCTAAGAGCAACCAATATTTCCACCGCGTGCTTCCGGTGGGTGTACTCCCGCAACTGCTCCAACTCCTCCATCGAGGGAAGATGACACTCAGAAGCACCAGATGCCTGTAATGTTCGCACCAGCGTGGGGTTCCAACCCCAAGGCACGAAAACGGCATCCGGGTAAGAGGCGAGAGATGACATCGGTACAAGGGAGACCCGGAGATCGAAAAACTCTTTCATCCTCTCCAAGAATGCAAGGTTCTCCTTCCCCTCGGCAAGCACCATTACCCCTTCTTCATTTTCACGTGAGTTTACTGTGACACCCGGTGAGCCTCCGTCCATATACAGCGACTCCCCAACGATGCCTTGCAGATTTTCAATGTCATCCCCCGCGTTTCCGGTGAACCTATTATCACTGCCAGCATACCAAATGGGCAGCAGAGCCATCTCTCTCGCCATCCTCACCGCGGATGCAGGAGGCATGTAGTTGGCCGAAAAGTTGGCGAGGGCGAGATCGTTCTCGGGATTAAAAAGATAGATGAACATCTGTCGTTTCAATCATAGGCGGGAGAAAGCCACTTTTCCGCGCCTTTTTCCAGGCTTTCCGCCGCCCATTTAATCCCCCGCTTCATGATCTCGAACAGTTCGAACACATCAAAGTCGCTCGCGACATGCCCCAGTGAAGAGTAGAACACCCTTCCATTTCCATACTGCTTCTTCCACACGACCGGCATCACGGCTCCATCGATCCAGAAATCATGATCGCCCGTGAAAGTCATCGTGGCCAACACCTTCACATTCGGATCCACGTGCATGTAATACTGCTCCGACCTGATATCGAAATCCTCCAACCCTCGGGTCACCGGGTCCTCCCGATCGGTGATATTCACCCTGTAAGGGATTATACCGCCAGGGTGAGCCACCCATTGACCACCCACCATGTATTGAAACTCGGGGTTATCCCGAAATGAATCCCCTATTCCCCCGTGCCATCCGGCCAAACCCACGCCACGTTTCACGGCATTCAGCAACGCCCTCTCCCTTGACCCGGAAAGCTGGGCCATCGTAACGTGCTGGATAATCAAATCCACCTCCGCCATCAATACCGAATCGTCGTAACAGGCCAGGTCGTCGCACAAGAAAACCTCCGCACCCTCCGACTCGAGCCAGGGGACGAAGACATCCCGGCACGGTTCGGGTTCATGTCCCTCCCATCCCCCGTACACGTAGAGTACCTTCTTTCCTTGTAACGCGTTCTCGTTTATTGCCTCGTTTGCCATCGCTCCCAGCGAGAACAGCAGGACTCCCGTAAGGGTAACCGCGATGCTTCTGTAACGTTTCATATGACTGTTTTATCTTATGAATAGTATGCTCCCTATTTTCATCGTTTCCCGTTGTGCTTAAGACACTGTTTCATCTATCGTATGTTTACAATTGTCCCAATG
>DUPB01000233.1 GCA_012838585.1 Bacteroidales bacterium | reverse complement strand
GGCAATAAATAAAGCGGGATGATCCTGTATGAAAATCCCGTTTTTTTAAGTAGCTTTGTGCGATGAATAAAGAGAGCAAGATATACGTCGCCGGGCACCGGGGACTGGTAGGTTCCGCCATCTGGAACAACCTATTGTCAAAGGGGTACACCAACCTGATTGGCCTGTCGAGCCGGGAGCTGAACCTGATGGACCCACATGCCACGAAGGTTTTTTTCGATCGGGAACAACCGGAATACGTGATCCTCGCGGCAGCCCACGTCGGGGGTATCGTGGCGAACAACACCTACCGCGCCGATTTCATCTACCGGAACCTGCAGATCCAAAACAACGTGATTGGCGAAAGCTATCGGCACAACGTGAAGAAGCTGCTCTTCTTGGGCAGCACGTGCGTCTACCCGCGTGAAGCGCCCCAACCGATTCGCGAGGACTCCCTCCTCACGAGCCCCTTGGAGTATACCAACGAGCCCTACGCCATCGCGAAGATCGCCGGGCTCAAGATGTGCGAAAGCTTCAACATCCAGTACGGCACCAACTACATCGCGGTCATGCCGACCAACCTATATGGACCCAACGATAATTTCGACTTGGAAAAGAGCCACGTTCTCCCCGCGATGATACGCAAAATTCACTTGGCCAATGCCTGGTTGAGAGATGATTGGAAGACAATTAGAAAGGATATAGACCGGCGACCGGTAGAAAGGGTCACTAGCGATGCCTCGAGAAGAGATATCGAAAGGGTACTGCAAAAACATGGCATCTATAAAGACCACGTCGTGTTATGGGGAACGGGAACACCCAGGCGGGAGTTTCTCTGGAGCGAGGAGATGGCCGATGCCTGCGTGTTTATCATGGAGAACGTGGATTTCAGCGACCTGGCACAAGGCATGACCGAGGTAAAGAACTGCCACATTAACATTGGAACCGGGAAAGAGATCACCATTCGGGAACTCTCGTCCATCATCCAAAAGACTATCAGCTACGGGGGAGATATCCGTTTCGACGAGAGTAAGCCTGACGGAACGCCCCGGAAACTAACCGACGTATCGAAACTCAACTCGCTGGGATGGCGACACACCATTGACGTGGAGGAGGGAGTGAAACGGCTATACGATTGGTATGCCGGCTCGATATAGTCCTCGCACCCTTTTCACCTACTCCCTGTCGTGGCTGCACTGCCCTCTAAATCCCTGCCCACCTCGGTAGTTCAACTTTCATCTACCCCCTGTCGTATCGAACCATCCGCTTAATCAACTCACCCCCAGCTATTAAAACCGCTTCACGTAATCCATATCATGCCGCACCATCCGCTTGACCAGCTCGGGGAAAGGGGTCTTTGATGGGTTCCATCCCAAGAGAGTACGTGCTTTGGTGGGATCACCCAACAGCTGCTCTACCTCGGTCGGACGGAAGTACTTGGGATCGACCTCCACCACTACCCGCCCCGTCTTCACGTCGATTCCCTTCTCCTCAACCCCCTCACCTTCCCAACGGAGGGTGATGCCCGCCTCTTGAAACGCGAGATCACAAAACTCCCGCACGCTGTGCATCTTGCCAGTAGCGATCACGAAATCCTCGGGGACGTCATGCTGCAGCATCCGCCACATGCACTCGACGTAATCAGGGGCGTAACCCCAGTCGCGTTGCGCGTTCAAGTTGCCCAGGTAGAGCTTATCCTGCAAGCCCTGCGCGATCCGGGCAGCGGCCAGCGTGATTTTCCGGGTAACGAAGTTCTCCCCCCGCCGCTCGCTCTCGTGGTTAAAGAGGATCCCGTTCACCGCGAACATACCGTACGCCTCCCGGTAGTTCTTGGTAATCCAAAAGCCGTACAGCTTGGCCACCCCGTACGGGCTACGGGGATAAAAGGGGGTCTCCTCGTTTTGTGGCACCTCATGTACCTTCCCGTACAGCTCGGAGGTGGATGCCTGGTAGATCCGGGTTTTATGGTGTAAACCGAGAATGCGCACCGCCTCGAGTAGCCTCAGCGTTCCCACCGCGTCGACCTCAGCCGTGTACTCCGGCACATCAAAGCTTACCTTCACGTGACTCTGAGCCGCCAGGTTATATATCTCATCGGGTTGAATAGACTGGATCACGCGGATAAGCGAGCTGGAGTCGGTCATATCGGCGTAATGCAGCTCGATAGCCCGTTCCTGCTTCATATCACGTATCCACTCCTCAAAGTAGAGGTGTTCGATTCGTCCGGTATTGAACGAGGAGGAGCGGCGCAAAGTACCGTGCACCTCGTACCCTTTCTCGATCAACAATTCTGCCAAATATGAGCCATCCTGTCCCGTGACCCCAGTAATTAACGCTACTCTCTTCATACTGTTTGCCTCTGAAAAAAATCATTTATTTAACATTTGCATGTAACTGTTTCAACTTATTGCCTTTTCTGTCGTCTCTCGGCAAAACTCAAGCATGCTTGTTTCTGCTCTCGCTCCTAAGAAAATTAATAGCTTTCAGGCTCGACTTGCGAAAGTTAAGTCATTTAGAGTTGTAAATGCACCATAATTAGATGGCCTGCAAAAGATGTTTTCACTTGGCGTGCATTTTCTATGGAAATAGACACATGTTCTTTAGCAAGGGTTGCCGTTGATCTTTCTCGGAGAGAACTATCTCCTCGGTGGCCAGCAACCAATCGATCTTCAATGCCGGATCATTCCAAAGCAAGCCTCCCTCATACTCCGGCATGTAATAGTTATCACATTTATATTGAAAAATCGCCTCCTCGCTCAGGACGACGTAGCCGTGAGCAAACCCCCTCGGGATAAAGAGTTGCCTTTTGTTTTCCCCCGAGAGTTTCACCGCGACATGCTCACCAAAGGTGGGGGAATTCCTTCTTATATCCACGGCCACGTCCAGCACCTCACCCTGCACGACCCTCACCAGCTTGGCTTGAGCGTAAGGAGGTTTCTGAAAATGAAGCCCCCTTAAAACGCCGCGTGTCGACATGCTTTCATTGTCTTGAACGAAAGTGATGTTGCCCACCTTTTCGTTAAACACCCGTTTCGAGTAGGACTCGAAAAAGTATCCCCGTTTATCGGTAAAAACCTTTGGCTTGAGGATAACCACCCCCTCTATAGCTGTTCGTTCAATTTGCATGCGAAACGCTCTTTTATTGGACTTTCGCGAGTTTTTCAACCTGCAAGTCAACATTCTCCATCAATATTCTTGTAACAGATCGGGCCTACGCTTTTTTGTCTGTTCGAGCGACTGTTCATGCCGCCACTCGGCAATTTTACGCTCATGACCCGACAACAACACCTCGGGCACCTTCCACCCTTTGTACTCCGCCGGGCGGGTATATACGGGCGGGGCCAACAACCCATCCTGAAACGAATCGGAGAGGGCCGATTGCTCGTCACCGATAGCCCCGGGAATAACCCTCACGACTGCGTCAGCAATCATGGCGGCCACCAGCTCACCACCGGTAAGGACAAAGTCACCAATAGAGAGCTCCCTCGTCACGAGATGCTCCCGCACCCGGTAGTCCACCCCCTTGTAATGGCCACACAAGATAATCAGGTTTTTCATAAGCGATAGCTCGTTCGCCGTACTTTGGGTGAACGTCTCGCCATCAGGCGAGGTGAAAATCACCTCATCATACTCCCTTTGCGATTTCAGGTGGCTGATGATCCTGTCAATAGGCTCTATCTGCATCACCATTCCCGCCTCACCTCCAAAGGGATAGTCATCTACCCGCCTGTGCTTATCGAGGCTGTAATCCCGCAGGTTATGCAGGTGAAACTCCACCAGTCCCTTTTCCCGCACCCGCTTCATAATGGAATTTTGAATGGCGCCTTCGATAATTTCGGGAAAAACGGATACAATATCTATACGCATATTTCAGGTTGCACAAACGATTCGTGAAAACCGACTTACAGGTAGTCTATCGCCTTCTCCAGGCTCACCGAGTGGGATCCCTTCAACAGGATGTAGTGACGGGTTATCGGCTCTTTCTGAAGCCTTTCAATTAGCTCCTCCACCTTATCGTACACCTCGTAGTAGGGCTTGATTAAAGGAAATTTTCGAAACAACTCCCCCACTAAAATCACTTTACCTATCGGCTGTGCCGCGAGGAAATCGAGCAAGCGCTGGTGCTCCTCCATCGTCGTCTCCCCCAGCTCCTTCATCTCACCAATCACCACCATCTTCGGCATGGAGGTGGAAACGGTAGCGAAGAACTCCAGCGATGCCTTCATGCTGGTAGGGTTCGCGTTGTACGTATCAATGATGAGGTCGTTCCTCGCGGTTCGTTTAAACTGGGAGCGGTGGTTCACCGGCTCGTACTCCTCAAGCGCGGCACTGATTCGGTCGGCGTTGATGCCGAAAAACTTGCATACAGCCACGGCCGAAATCGCGTTATCGAAGTTGTATTCACCTACAAGCCGGGTCTTCACCCGGAAGGAGCGGTCAAAAAAGTTCCAGTCGAACTCCATGAAAGGCGTCGCATCCACCAGGTTTCCTGAAGCAAACAGCGTGGGGTCGTTCTTCCCGTACAAGATGCGGTCCATTCCCTCCGAATGATCGACCAGGTAGGGGTTGTCTTTGTTGACGAAGACCTTTCCCTTACTTTCACGAATGTATTCATACAGTTCGCACTTGGCGCGAATCACGTTTTCAAACGATCCAAACCCTTCCAGATGCGCCTTCCCCACGTTGGTAATCAAGCCGTAGTTAGGCTTGGCAATCTCACATAGCTCCTTGATCTCACCCAGGTGGTTCGCCCCCATCTCGATTACCCCAATCTCATGTGTTTTGTTCATCGTGAGCAAGGTAAGCGGCACCCCAATGTGGTTGTTAAAGTTCCCTTGGGTGTAGGCCACCTTGAACTCCCTCGAAAGACCGATAGCTATCAACTCCTTAGTAGTGGTCTTGCCGTTGGTTCCTGTAATGGCGATGATGGGGATTTTTAACTTTTCCCGGTGGTAGGTAGCCAGGTTTTGCAGGGTGGTCAAGACGTTATCCACACGAATGATCCGTTCATCCTCCATCCCATCCACGGTCTCGTCCACCACGGCGTACGCGCAACCCGCCTTCAGTGCCTCACTTGCGAAGAGGTTACCGTTAAAACGCTCACCTTTTAGCGCGAAAAAGATGGAATTCTTGGGACACATCCTCGAGTCGGTTGTGACCACGGGGTGGCGAAGAAAAATAGCGTGCAGTTCCGATATCTTCATAACTTAGCTATTTCCTTGATAACTTTTACACCTTATATGACACTAAGGCCTAATGCTTATAATCCAATTTTCTTGGCTATGGAAGCGGGCAACGCCTTTTTATTGAGCACGATGCTCATGGTCTTGTACTTCACGAAGGGAAACGAGGCGTACCACAACCCCTTATAGGGCCCGGTCTCACCCCACGAGTTCTTCACCATGAAAAAGGGATTCCCTTTTTGGTCTTGCGCGATACCATATATCTGCATGCCGTGGTCGTCGGTCGTTTCATACCGATCATAGGCCACCTGCCGCATCTCTTGCGTGATGTTCTTTTCTGCCAGTAGCTCGACCCCAACCCGCGCTTTCAGGTCGGCATCCCTCGCACGTACAGATTGCCCCAGCCACCTCTCCTGATCGGAGCCGGCGTTCTCGGGTGCATTCTCATCGGGTACGATCGCGATACCGGACCGCGAAAACCCGGCTTCGCTCACGTCGGAAGCCCACGCGATGGTGTACCCCTCCTCGATGGCATGCTCCATCACCTCCATCAGCTCATCGATAGGCAGGTTGTAGGAGAGTGCCCAGCGCCAATTATCCGGCACTTCCACGGGAAACGCGGTGTAAAACGGGTGGTGCGTGTAGGAGGTGAGCGAGATGTAATCCTCTTGCTTCAACCCCAGCCAATCCCGAAACGAGTGGGCATCGTACTCCTTGCCCTCGTAAACGAACGTTTCGGGTACCTCTCCCAAGTAGGTATCCAGTATGGAGGAGAAACCCTCGAACCAAACGGGGGTAACGTTCCGGGCACCGATGATGCCATCCATGTACCCCTTGAGCACTTTGTCCAATTCGCCGTGGTTATGCGTTTCGGAGCCGTAATTCAACCCCCGGTACGCCTCCTCCGGCAGAATACCGAAATCGTCCAAGGTCTCCACCACGTCAGCAAAAGAGCCACCCGCGGCAAAATTCAGGTGGCCGTGAAGTCGGGCGTACTTGATGGCTTTATCTTCATAATTTCGCCGCACGATATACATCTCCGAGAGGTCGAACTCCCCTTTTCCCATCCGGATAAGTTCAGATTCAAACAGGCCGACACCGGCAAAGCTCCAGCAGGTACCGCTGCTGGATTGATTTTTCACGGGCGTAATCGGGTTCTCCTTGATCACGCTGAACTGATAGCCGTTTTGAGCGGTCAGGACGAACGCTCCCAAGGCCAACACGGACAATAAAATATATCTCTTCATATGATCGGTTTTATTTGATGACAAATATAGCTTAAAAGGGCGACTTTACCCGCTTTTTCGCCCGCCTATTCCCTAAAAAGTCGAAAAATAGTGTATCTTTACACCCGCTGGGGGCTCGCTGGAGGCTATTCAATTGCACGAACAGGTTGCTTAAGCGATTATGCATTCAGTCAACCTGCACGTTTTGGACTACATCTTTATTAACACTATTCACATTAT
>DUPB01000232.1 GCA_012838585.1 Bacteroidales bacterium | reverse complement strand
CTCATTACTGTTGATAACTTTTTTGGAAAACTTTTTTGCTTTCATAAAAATAATAATTTACATTTGTGGTGCATTTGGTTCTTGCCCGAATTTCCTTTTCGGGTAAAGATGAAAAAGGGAATGCCGTGAAAGTCGGCAACAGTTCCCGCTGCTGTAAGCTCTATACAATGTGCTGAACAAATCCTTTGCCACTGTCGCGACAAAACAAGTCGGACGGGAAGGCGTTCAGAGACAGGAGTAAGTCAGAAGACCTGCCAATTCGCGTACAATACATTTTTGATGTCTTTCGGGTAAAAGGACAGTCCAAAACAAGCTTGAACTACCTAAACATACCGATATACCTCAAAACGGGGATGCATTAGCTGCATCTTGGGATGGAATAATCTCTAAAATAAAATAACCCCAGGGTACAAATATCTAAAACGGTCTGAAAAATGGGCAACAACGGAATTTATATCGTGAAAAGGGACGGGAAACGGGTACCGTTTTCTATCCACAAAATTGAGAATGCCATCGCTAAGGCATTTTTATCGGTAGGGGCTTACGCCACGCAAGACGACTTGATACCTATCCTCGCGCGCCTGCATATCTCCGACGGGATGACGGTAGAGGAGATCCAAAACCAGGTGGAGGTGGCACTAATGGCAGAAAAATACTTCGCGG
Organism: Bacteroidales bacterium; assembly: GCA_012838585.1. Lineage (GTDB taxonomy): Bacteria > Bacteroidota > Bacteroidia > Bacteroidales > Dysgonomonadaceae > Proteiniphilum. Next base: position 7,537 of record DUPB01000232.1, on the reverse strand, counting down.
TGGCCAAATCCTACATGCTCTACCGGCAAAAGCATGCCGAAACCCGGGAGATCCGGGATAAAATGACCTTCCTGATGAATTACTGCGACGCGCAAAACGCCGCCACGGGAAGCAAGTTCGATGCCAACGCCAACGTGGAAAAGAAAAATATCGCCACCCTCATTGGCGAACTGCCCAAAAAGAACTTCATCAACCTGAACCGAAGGATGCTGACCGACCGGTTAAAGGAGATGTACGGGAAAGAGCTTGCCGACAAGTATATCGGGATGCTCAACGAACACTTTATCTATAAAAACGACGAGACCAGCCTCGCCAACTACTGCGCCAGCATCACCATGTACCCGTGGCTGCTGAACGGCACCATACCTATCGGCGGGAACTCAACGCCACCCACCAACCTGAAGTCGTTCTGCGGCGGGTTCGTGAACATGGTTTTCATCGTGTCGAGCATGCTGAGCGGTGCCTGCGCCACGCCCGAGTTCCTGATGTACATGGACTACTTTATCCGACTGGAATATGGCGATGATTACTTCAACCGAAGCGATGAGGTGGTGGATCTGTCAACCCGCCGCAGAACGTTAGACAAGGTTATCTGCGACTGTTTTGAGCAGATTGTCTACTCCATCAACCAGCCCACCGGGGCACGCAACTTCCAGGCCGTTTTCTGGAACATCGCCTATTACGACCGCCCCTACTTCGAAAGCCTGTTCGGCGAGTTCGTGTTTCCCGATGGCAGCCGCCCTATCTGGCAATCCCTCAGCTGGCTGCAAAAGCGCTTCATGAAGTGGTTCAACGCCGAACGAACCCGGGCGGTGCTCACCTTCCCGGTGGAAACCATGGCGCTGCTTTCCAAAGACGATGACATGGTGGATGCAGAGTACGCCGACTTCACGGCGGAGATGTACGCCGAGGGGCATTCGTTCTTCACCTACATGAGCGAAAACGCCGACTCGCTATCCAGCTGCTGTCGCCTGCGCAACGAAATCCAGGACAACGGGTTCAGCTACACGCTGGGCGCGGGCGGGGTTTCCACCGGCTCGAAAAGCGTGTTGACCATCAACCTCAACCGGTGCGTGCAGTTTGCCAAGCGCATAGGCCGGCCCCACCTGGAGTTCCTGGCCGAAGTGGTGGACTTGACCCACAAAGTGCAGTTAGCCTACAACGAGAACCTGAAAATGTTTCAAGAGAAGGGGATGCTCCCGCTCTTTGATGCCGGGTACATCAACATGGGCAGGCAATACCTCACCATCGGGGTGAACGGGTTGGTTGAGGCCGCCGAGTCGTGCGGAATTGAGATCAACGACAATCCCGCCTACGTGACCTTCGTGCAGGAGATACTGGGACTTATCGAACGCTACAACAAGAAGTACCGCTCCCCCGAGGTGATGTTTAACTGCGAGATGATTCCCGCCGAAAACGTGGGGGTTAAACATGCCAAGTGGGACAAGGAGGACGGCTACTTCGTCCCCCGCGACTGCTACAACAGCTATTTCTACCGGGTAGAGGACAGCTCGCTCAACGTGATCGACAAGTTCCGGCTGCACGGTCGGCAATACATAGAGAGGCTGACGGGTGGTTCCGCCCTGCATATGAACCTGGAGGAACACCTCACCAAAGCCCAGTACCGCCAACTGCTGCGCGTGGCCGCCCGCGAGGGGTGCAACTACTTCACCTTTAATATCCCCAACACGGTGTGTAACGACTGTGGTTGTATCGACAAGCGTTACCTGAAGCAGTGCCCCAAGTGCGCGTCGCGAGACGTGGATTACCTGACACGCATCATCGGCTACATGAAGCGGGTAAGCAACTTCTCGGCCGCGCGGCAGGTGGAAGCGCAGAAGCGCTATTACGGCAAACTGGAAAAGGAGAAAGAAAAAGAGGCCGTGTTATGCTAAAGTACGTGGACTACGACATCGTTTTCCAGGAGATTCCCGACGAGGTGACGCTGGCCATCAACTTGTCCAACTGCCCGCATCGCTGTGTCGGTTGCCACAGCCCGCACCTGCGAAGCGACATCGGGGAAGTGCTGACCGAAACCGCCCTTGCCGCATTAATCAGCAAGTACGAAAACTCCATCACTTGCGTCTGCTTCATGGGTGGCGATGCCGTACCCGATGAGCTGTGCCACTTAGCCGGCTTTATCCGGGAGAGGTGGGACGGCAACATCAAAACCGCCTGGTACTCGGGCAACAACAGCCTGCAAGACGAACGGTTCAAACGCTGTTTCGACTATATCAAACTGGGGGAGTTCATCCAGTCGCTAGGCGGGTTGAATAAGAAAACCACCAACCAGCGACTCTATCGCGTCACTAATGGCACGATGCAGGATATTACAACACGAATGCAACGGTAAATAACTGAAGAAATCACCGATTATGAAAGACCTAAGTACGGCGACTGTTTGTTAACGATATTTGAACTCTCTTCCTCTTATTCGATTATCGATTGAAAATCACAAACTTAAAAAACGGTTCAAAACTTAGATTTTCTGTCTCTTCCCGATTATAGAGCGGTTCGTTGATAAAAAAACACTCTTTCCAGATTTGCCAAGTGATGTCGTTTTGGATTTTTTGCGGTGTAAGCATTTCATAAACACCCACTTTTGAGCGAGTGATTAATTCTGCTTCATTAAATTGCGGAATAGCACAATAGGTAGAGTTTTCGCAACTGCGATTAAAGCCGTATTTTGCACCAATCAGCTTTGTTAAAAGCGGCTTACTTATTTCGTCTTGCAACCTGAACTGCTTACCGAAAATTACCAACAAATCGTAACAAAACGAGTATCGTGAACAGATAAGTGCCGTTAAAATCAAATTTCTATCTGATTTGGTTTGCAGAGCAAGCAAAGTTTCTTCTTTATTCTCGTTCACCAATGTCATCAATTTATTCTTCTCGCTTACTACCGATTTTATTTGATTTATGCTCTTATTTACCCGATTAGCACCCTTATATTCAGACTGCAATAACTCCCTTAAACGCACCTCGTTAACTCCACCTGTCAGTTCATCTTGTAAAGCTATCAGCAAGATATCCAACGGAATGCGCTGCTGTATTCCCAATGTTTTATTCTGTTGTCTCATCATTATTTCGTTACCGTAATAAATGGCACAAGCACCTCTAACCAGTGTGTGCCGCCGTGTGTTACTCCGGCATTTTTGTTTGTAAACGCCTCATTTCCTATGGCGTAATAGGTTCTGCTATTTTCGTCGATTTGCATAACGTGTTCCGCATACTCACTTTCAAACAACGCTCTGTCCGCCTCTTCGGGAAGTGTGATGTGTCGTAAACTAATGTTGTTAGCACCAAGTTTATCGCTTCCATCCAAGCGGCGATAAGGTTTTGTTTCGATATTGCCGTGGTCGGTAGTAACATAGAGTTTGAAATCCAAATCGAGCAATTGTTTTATGTTTTCAAGGAAAGCTTTGTCATCCACCCACCGTTTTGTATTGTCGTACAAGTAATAGAAGTTGTCGGATGCGTGCATTTTTTCATCCAAATCGGTAGAAACGTATGCCAATTTGGTTACTGAGTTTTCTACTTCCAAAACACCTGAATGTTGATAATATTGCTGAAATTGGGGTAGTTTCTTGCTCTCCCAAAAGTCCCGCCAAAGTCGCTCTTCCGAACAGGGGTTTTGTGCATATAATTCCGATGGACGCGCAGCCTTGAAAATGGCTTGCCGTGAGAGTTCCGTAATGGAAGGTAGCCACGAAAAGATACACTCATATTTTAGTCTGACGTGGAAATGCTCTTCCAATGAATTACCAAGCATAATACTTTGCCAATAATTCATCCCGTCAACGACGATAAGTGCCGATTTTTCCTTTTCCTGTTTGTTGATAAATGGCAAAACATGTGTTACGATACGCGGCGCATCTTGTCCGCAAGTGGACGAAACCACGTTTGTATATCTTTTTTTCAGGAAATCTTGAAAATGGATATTTGTCTCTTCAACCAAATCCTCCATCTCGTGCCATCGTTCCAACTCCAATGCTTTCAGCAAAAGCCGAGATACAGCGGGCATCCATTCAGAAGGTCTGTTGTAGTTAGGTTTTACAATCAATTTTTCAAACTCATTCCTGATTTCAAACATTGCCTCATCCACCTTGTTCACGCTGTATCCGTACTCTTTCACCATATCGCGTGTCCTAATTTCATCCAGCGGAACAAGCTGCGGTTGATTATAGAGCCATTCAAGGGTGGCAAGACTTTCATTTTTAATGGTATCCCAATGATAAAAGCGAAACATGGTGCGTGTTTGAAAAACGAAATACTCCACCTCGCGACGTATATCTTCCAAAATATCAAACTCCTCTTTCATCAAGAAAACACACCTTTTCTCCTCTTCCCTTTTCCATTCCGTTTCCCAAAGGATACGCAAATCAAGGCTGTTGCCTGTGGCAAATTCAACACGTGCATATTGCAGAGCCATTATCACATCGTGGCGGTTAAAAAAACCATCACGATTGAGTACGACAACCACCCGTTTTCGGTTGTCGCCAAACAGTTTATTCTCTATATCTGCAATAAGCTTTTTTGTCATTGGTCTCTATTAAATATCACTATGGGAAACCGCCAAAAACATAAAACTTTACACGCGGCTTGATGCAATATCGTAATATTGTAATAACGCTTCATCCTCCATCAGCAAACTTTCCGGCAGTCGATTACCCACTTGCACGATAGTGGCAAAATCTTTATTGGAATAAGCTTCCTTAAAACCTGCTCTAAGAGCTTCTAAACGCACTGTTCTGATTTTTGTATTAGGTTTTGATGCCATTTCAACATACATATTAAACTCTTTGAGCAACTTACGGGTGCGAACTTTTTCCAAATCGGCTTCGTTTTCCAAATCCGGCTTATACCACCTGCCTTCTTCATCTTTCAGGAAATTCTCCTCCAAAATCTGCATCATTTCCGGCAGTTCATCGCCTTTTTTCGGTGTAACCAAATCTTGCATCCAACGCGGTTGAAGTTCCTGATAGGTTTTTGGTGCGGTTTTCAACTCACGTTTCAGCCACTCAATTCCCTCTATCTCACTGCCTATAAAAAGTGCCATAGGCACTATATCGGGTGCTTTGGCTTTCTTCTCCTCATACTCGATAACCTGTTCGGGTGTAAAAAACATTCCGTCACGCTCCACGAAACGCTCGCGCAAACCTTTCTGAAACTCCGATGCACTCAACGGTACATTATATCCGTGCTGCACATAGTACGAAATAAGCCTGTCGTACAATATTTTCGGGTTACGCTCCACTACGGTGGTAGTAGAATTGTCTTTTACCAAATGCACTGGCAAACGCAGCAGCAACTCCTCGATAAAACTCCATACATTTTCCGATTTATCTTGCGTAGTTTCAAATTTCTGCAATAGCTCTGCCGATGGTTTATAGCAAGTAATAACCAAGTCCTGTTTTACGGCAGTGGTAGTAGTTACCGCCTTAAACGTGCCCTGTTTTTTATCGAGAGCGGAAACATTTACCACTACAAAGCCTACACCTTGCAACGCATTTTGAATGGAATTCCACACCGATGCCGAAGTATTGCTAAACTCAATGGTAATCCATTTCCCGGGTTTTAGAATACGGTAAAACTCCCGAAGCGAACGGTTCATCAAGCTTTGATACTCAAAAAGCGTTTTCTGTTGCACCTGATTAATGATAGCCTCTTCTTTATTATTAGTCTGTACTTTTATCCATCCTTCCCAAATGGCACTTAATTCAGAATACATAATATTGGCACCAAAAGGCGGGTCAATAAACATATAGTCTATTGAATTATCATCAATAAATGAAAGCTTTGTGGCAGAATTAATACTTATTACAGAGTTTCCTCTTTGTAAATAAGATGTTTTGGTAAAATCTCTAATTTTTCTACTTAAAATATTGAAAGGATACAATTCCACATTTAAGGATGGAATATATAATGTGCCTGATAAAATTCCAAATTTTCTATCCAATGTAAATTTATAAGACTTAGTCGTTCTCTGCAAAGTGGATGTAAACCAAGCTTTTAGAAACGGGTCGTCTTCTATTAGCTCATACACCCTATTAAGATAAATTAAATTTCTTTTAGTATAGAACTGATGAATATGTTTTATTCCTGCTCTATCATTGCGTCGTGCTTCTGAACCTTCGGGCATTCGAAACGGTGCTATATTTTGAGTTTCAATTTTATCAATGTTTTTAAGCAGTTCAAAATCAAAATCTGTTAATCTATTTTCCTTTCTACTCTTTCCAAGACGATAGTTCACAAGAACAGGTTTGGTTTTTATCATGGAAACAGGTTTTTTCAGCACAGTATCAAAATACGTTTCCCATGCCTTTTCCATATTTTTTTTTGAACAAAGTGTTCCACAATATGAGCAAGGGAACTCGTTTTTTATTTCGTTTTTTTCTAAACTTACCGCCTCATCCCATAGTGTAAGCTCTTTATTGCAGTTAGGACAGATAAAAACATCGCTCCATACCGTGTAATTTACTTTAGCACGTTTGCCGTTTACTTCGGTTTCATACATCCAGCCATACTCCTGTTCCACCTGTTTTAATATGGCATTTGCCTTTTTCTCAAACTTTACAGGGTCAAAAGGCAAGTTGTAATTCGCTGCAATCAGTGATGCTATGGGCGACAGGTCGGAACAGATAGAATGCCTTACACCTACTTTGGCATCAGGTTCACGTAAAGCCGCCACATCTTCTGCCGAGCCACACAGATTGGCAGCTACACCGGTCATTCCGGTTCCGGCAAATCCATCAAACACAATATCGCCGGGCTGTGTGTAATGCAAAATATAACGCATAATAGCAGGATGCGGCACTTTGGTATGATAAGCGTGTGCCATGTAAATGGAATTGTTTTTTCCCTCACTTACATCGCTTGCATACGGCTCTTCTACCTTAAAATCGTGTTGTCGTTTTCCCTGTTCTTCTAATTCTATCTTCTCCTTTTCCCATTCGGCAATAAAATCATTGAGCCAAGGATTGGGACAAGCGGTATAATAGGGCGGGTCTGACAGGCGAATAATATCCTCATCTTCTCCTATGGGAAATCCTTCTATCTGCTTTAATTCAGGCAATTTTCGTCGCAGCTCCTCACGAAAATACGTACGTCGAGCCTCATCGCTTTCGAAAGTAATTCCCAAACAGGTAACAGAAGTTGCTTTAACCTCTTTGTTTTCAAATTCTAACTTTAATTCCTGCATAAGTGTATAATGCGTTTTATTTTATCAGCGTAAAATTATTCTTACTTTGTCTCTTTTCTTTCCTTTACTCATCTGCTCAATATAAAACTCAAAAGCTTCTTTGGCTTCTTCAATGGTCATAGGATGTGTAAAATATTTTGACATGCCTTCTTGTGTGATTTCTACTTTTTCAAATCCTTCGGAAATAATATTTATTGCTTCCAACAGGGCTTGTGCAGCATATTCATCCTGCATAGGTTCCATACCGTTTACAAATCTGTTCAAGAAATTTCTGCCACCCTCGTCCATCAGCTTCATTGCATTTTGAGCATCGGGTGTATTTATAAACTCTTTGAG
>DUPB01000231.1 GCA_012838585.1 Bacteroidales bacterium | reverse complement strand
TAGCCGGGGGATCCGGCACCCGTTTGTATCCCATCACCAAGGGGGTGAGCAAGCAGCTGCTGCCCGTTTACGACAAGCCCATGGTCTATTACCCCATCTCGACGCTCATGTTGGCCGGGATTCGCGAAATACTCATTATCACCACTCCCGAAGATCGTCCGGCTTTCCAGCGGCTGTTGGGCGATGGTAGGGATTACGGCCTGCGCTTCGAGTACGCGGTGCAACCCAGTCCCGACGGTTTGGCACAGGCCTTTATCATTGGCGAGGAGTTCATCGGTGAGGATACCGTCTGCCTGGTTTTGGGTGACAACATCTTCTACGGGCAAGGTTTCTCTGCCATGCTGAAGCAGGCCGTGCAACAGGCTGAACAACACGATCAGGCCACCGTGTTCGGCTACTACGTGAACAACCCCCAACGGTACGGTGTGGCCGAGTTCGACGACAAGGGTAACGTGTTGGGGATTGAGGAGAAGCCCAAGGAGCCGAAATCAAACTACGCCATCGTGGGTCTCTACTTTTACCCGAATAGCGTGGTGGAGGTGGCCAAAGGGGTCAAGCCCTCCGCCCGGGGCGAGCTGGAGATCACCACGGTGAACCAGGTCTTTTTGAGCCGACGGCAGCTTAAGGTGAGCCTTCTGGGACGCGGGTTCGCCTGGCTTGATACCGGCACCCACGGATCGCTGGCCGACGCATCCACTTTCGTGGAGGTGATCGAGAAGCGGCAAGGCCTCAAGATCGCCTGTCTTGAGGAGATCGCCTGGCACAACGGCTGGATCTCTAACGACAAGCTGGCGGAGATCGCGGAGCCGATGAAGAACAACGAGTACGGGCAGTACCTGTTGAAGTTACTCTAACTATTTCGTTAAGCCAAACGGGCAGAGGACAAGTTCACTTGTACTATGCCGTGGCGAGAAATAGTCTAACTTTAGTGAACTATTTCGTTAAGCCAAACGGGCAGAGGACAAGTTCACTTGTACCATGCCGTGGCGAGAAATAGTCTAACTTTAGTGAACCTGTAAAAACGACCAACCGGATGAAGAAAGAAAGCTTTAAACGCAATATAGTGATAACCGGGGGTGCCGGCTTTATCGGCTCGCACGTGGTGCGTCTCTTCGTCACCTCGTACCCCGGGTACCGGATCATTAACCTCGATAAGCTCACCTACGCGGGCAACCTGCAGAACCTGACCGATATCGAGGATCGCCCCAACTACACCTTTGTGAAGGGTGACGTGTGCGATGTGGAACTGCTGACCCAGCTGTTTGAGGAGTACGACGTGGATGGCGTGATCCATCTGGCAGCCGAAAGCCACGTGGACAGGAGCATCAATGATCCCTTCACCTTCGCGGAGACCAACGTGATGGGGACCCTTGTCCTGCTGCAGGTTGCCCGGCAGCAGTGGCTATCTGCCCCACGCGGGGAGGGGAGTCCTGAGCCTCTCTTTTACCACGTTTCTACCGATGAGGTGTACGGCTCGCTGGAGTTTGATGATACCCTTTTCACCGAAGAGACCCGGTACGATCCACATAGTCCCTATTCCGCCTCCAAGGCGGCGGCCGACCATTTCGTGCGGGCCTACCACGACACGTACGGTCTGCCCGTCGTCATCTCTAACTGCTCCAACAACTACGGCCCCTACCAGTTCCCGGAGAAGCTGATCCCGCTCTTTATCCACAACATCCGAGAACGGAAACCCCTGCCGGTGTACGGCAAGGGTGAAAACGTGCGGGACTGGCTCTACGTGGAGGACCACGCCCGAGCCATCGACACGGTTTTTCACCGGGGAAAGATTGGCGAAACTTACAATATCGGCGGGTTCAACGAGTGGAAGAACATCGACCTGATCAAAACGATGATCAAGGTGGCCGATAGGATGCTGGGTAACCCCGAGGGCACGTCCCTGGAACTGATCACTTACGTGACCGACCGCCCGGGGCACGACCTGCGGTACGCCATCGATGCGACGAAGATACAGCGTGAACTGGGATGGGAACCCTCGCTACAGTTTGAAGAGGGCATCGAGAAGACCATCCGGTGGTACCTGGATAACTCCGAATGGCTGGAGAACGTCACGAGTGGCGACTACCTGGTAAGCAATCGTTTAGCATGAATATGAACTACTTGACTCCGGCCGAGGCCACCAAAGCGTTTAGCGCCTCGGCGATTAGCAAATCGAAACGAACGCTCCCCGAATTCGCGCTGATAGCCATATTGGGGGGCGCCTTCATCGCCATGGGGGGATTGTTGACGGTGGTGGTGGCAGGCGGAATGCCACAAGCGGCGGCCATGAACCCCGGGATCGTGAAGTTCGTGGCGGGAGCCCTTTTCCCGGTAGGCCTCATCATGGTGGTGATCACGGGAGCCGACCTCTTCACGAGCAACTGCGCGGGCTACACGTTCCCTCTGCTGACAAAGGAGCTCCCCGTCATCACCATCCTCAAAGTATTGCTCTTCTCTTACCTCTTCAATTTCGTGGGCACGCAATTTGTCGCGTACCTCCTCTCGGCTAACGTGGGCTTGTTTGATGCCGACCCGTGGCGTGCTTACCTGCACGGGCTGGCCGAGGCGAAGCTGGATCAAGACTTTTGGACCATTTTCGTGAAAGGGATCGGGGCGAACTGGCTGGTCTGCCTCGGCGTCTTCATGGGGTTGACGGCCAAGGATACCATTGGCAGATGCATCGGGATATGGATACCGGTCATGATCTTCGTGACGATGGGGTACGAGCACTCCATCGCGAACATGTTTTTTATCCCCGCGGCCATCTACTCGGGCGCCGCCATCGGGTGGGGCGACTTTGTAGTGATTAACCTCATCCCCGCGACATTGGGAAATATCGTGGGTGGTATGCTCCTTGTCGGCTGCGTCTACTACTACCTCTTCTTAAGGGAACGGGGAACAGGGAACGGGGAAAGGTCAACGAAAGGGTAATCCTGCACTCTTATTCTGGAAAATTTGTCGAAATCCCCCTTTTATTCTGAAATATTTGTAATTCTGTTACCTTTAATCTTAGAAATTTGTCATCAAATGGAACGGACGTGTGGTTCAAATAACGATGAGTTTCGAATTTAACTAACGCCTACGTTGAATGGGAAGGGCAAATGAAATGGATTGACGGGTCTTTTTGGGGAAGGAGAAAAGGTAACGATAGGGTAACAAACTAAGAGCGGAAGACGGGACTCGAACCCGCGACCCCGACCTTGGCAAGGTCGTGCTCTACCAACTGAGCTACTTCCGCGATTATTTTAAACAACACCTTGCCAAGGTCGCTTTCATATCCTTTTTGGGGCAAGGTCGTGCTCTACCAACTGAGCTACTTCCGCAACGAACGCTACTTCCGCGACAACTGTTGCTTTTACAAGTGCGACTGCAAAGTTACCTTTTTGTTTCGTGATGACAAAATTTTAAGTGGGGAAAATCGTCTCCGCCTCTAAAACGCCGTGATAGGCGTAAAATTTCATTCTTTATAAACCCCATCAGTCCGCCTATATGCAAATGCTCCGATGCCTATCAAAACCATTTTAAATGCGGGAGCTTTCATCTTTGTTGTATCAATATTTTCTGCCAATGAGGCAAGAGTAGCTGCACACCATCAACTTTCATTACTACTACCTCATTGTTTCTCATGGCAAATGTATTTGAGTTTCAAGACATTGCCAAAAAAACATAAGTGCGATTTGTTGATTTGGCTGAGTTTTGCTTGTCAATTTGGCTGATTTTTGCTTGTCAATTTGGCCAGATTTTACTTGTCAATTTGTACCAGCTCGAAAAAGTGGATTTCACTTAGATTGCAACTTTAATACATCAGACCAAAAATCCAAAGTGGGATACGATTTTCTGTACCAAACTCAATATCGTCGGAAACGATATATGAGTTTTCAACGCCCCCTATCTGTCGCTTCGTTTTTTTTCTACCCTCTACTTCAAACGTGAATTTACCGTCAACAAAAAAATCGGCGACTGCAGAATAGTTAACAGAGTGCAAATAGCTTAACTGATTTACAAAAAATGTCTCTCTAACACCCCCTTTGTCAATTTGCTCCGCCCCCAGCATATAGGCAAGATTGCTATTTTCAAGAAACAGCTTGTCAGGCTTTTGTAATTTTGCTACTCCACCTGCATCTTTATATATAAGATTTAACAATCTCACCTCTTCCAGATAATTGAGATAGGTGATAAGAGTTGCACGCGCAACCCCTATTCTCTCAGCCAGTTTGCTAATATTAGGGACAAACGGCGCAGAACGCGAAACTATCTGCAACAGTTGCTTAAGTTTATGTACATAGGCTCTATCTACACCTCTCAATAGTGGCAATTCAATCTCAAGTATCATGTTCACAACCTCTTCTAATCTGAAATAATAACGAGACAGATTATCCAGACTGAATGGATAATAGCCATATTTTAAATAGTCAGAAAAGAACTGTAAAGGTTTGCAGATTTCAAGAGTGGATAATGAAATATCTATATGGTTGCTTAAAATATCCGACAACGAATAAGCCGGCATTACAATATTATGAAACATCGCAAGATACTCCCTAAAAGACAAGCCTTGCATCATATACATATCGGCACGACGAGACAGATCGCTACGAGCGTTTAAAATATTCAACAATGAAGAACCTGTAAAAACTATATGCAAATTGGGATAATTATCATAAAAATTTTTAATCTCCTGCGACCACGGGGGATAGGTGTGAACCTCATCCAAAAAAAGATATCTCCCTCCCCGTTTTACAAAAATATCAACCAAATCGCTCAATCGATGTTCCGCGAACCAAATATCATCTAAACTGCAATAGAGAGCATTATTTGCAAATCCATGTTTCTGCTTCATATATTGAAGTAACAAAGTGGTTTTTCCCACACCACGAGCACCTCTAATTCCTATCAAACGAGAACTCCAATCTATTCTATCCGCCAATGAACGCACAAATGTTGTATCAACTAATGATAAACGGCCGTGCGATTTTTCAATTATCTTCTCCATGATGTAATGTTTTGCAAGTTATAGTTCGCAAATATAACAATTATTTGGCAACTATACATTACAAAATATTGAGAATTTTGTCAACTGCATTTTGCAATATTGTAAAAGCTTGTCGCTTCCTATCACAAATAACGATTTTAAACAGGAAAGAATTCTGTCACGTAATTACAGGAATCGTCGCGAATGTCCCTCACAATGTCGATCACGGCGTGATGCCATTCATGGGCTGATTGTATGCCAGCGTTTGAAGGTGAGTAATGGACTTAGACTAGGGGCACACTAAATGTAACACTACCAATCTACTCCATTCATGTGCGATTGGAAAATGTTAATTATACGAAAATGAATCCAGTGGCGCGGGAATTGTTCTATTTTTGCATGCTGTTTAATGTGAACGATTTGCATGCACTATATTTTTCCACTTTTGTATGTTTTATGGTTACTGTTCGCTTTCAATGCGAAGACCTTCGTTTTGAAAGCAAGAATAAATGAAGAAACGAAAGTTAATTATATTATCCTCATCATTTTTCTTTTTTCCTGCACGATAAACCTGCACGCCACGGAGCCTCCGGCAGAGGTTGTCCATGAAGCCCAAGTGGCGGATTCACTCGTGGCAGACTCGCTCATCGTGGATTCCCTGAACACGCCCCCTCCCGCCACGGAGGTGAGGGCGGTATGGCTGACCACGAACTACGGGCTGGACTGGCCGCGGAACAGGACCAGCGTAGAGGCTCAAAAACGGGAGCTAAGGGAGATGCTGGACGGGTTGCAGGCGCTTCGGTTCAACACGGTGTTCTTTCAGGTTAGGGCCAGGGGAGAGGTGTTTTACCTATCTCGTCTGGAACCCATGTCAACGTTAATCGCTACCGCCCGGAAGGGTGAACCCTTTTTCGACCCGTTGC
>DUPB01000025.1 GCA_012838585.1 Bacteroidales bacterium | reverse complement strand
GCGCATCCGAGGTACGCGGAGGATATCAATACGGTTAACCAGTATATCCTTGATGGTTCTCAAGAAGGTAAAGCATACGGCTTGCTGTTAAGCAAACCGGAATGGACTCCTACGCGGTTTGAGGATGCATTGCTTTCAGGTGACTATAAAGGGGCGAAGTTCTATTTAAATTTTTCGCCCGCCTATATCCCGAGAAAAGAAATCCGTATTTACGACTTTCTGCCTCCCGCGCACCTGGAGGTGTTAAATAAACACGGGAGGATTGCCATGCTGCACATACCCAGGGATGGACGGTTGAAAGACCCGGTTAACCTGGCTCAAATGATGGAGATCGAAGAGCGGTACCCGAAGGTGAAGCTTATCATCGCTCATGTTGGCCGGGCCTATAGTCGTGAAGATGTGGGGGATGCCTTTGAGGTTTTGGCTTCAACGAAAAACATGTTGTTTGATTTCTCCGCGAATACCAATGAATGGGTGTTCGAACAGCTGCTTAAAGCGGTTGGGCCAAAAAGGATCTTGTTCGGTAGTGATTTGCCCATCACCAGAATGCGTATGAGGCGAATTACAGAGAAGGGTATATACGTGAATATAGTACCGAAAGGATTGTATGGCAATGTATCTGATGACCCACATATGCGGGAAGTTGAGGGGTTTGAAGGAGAGAAATTGACCTTTTTCCTTTACGAGGAAATTCTAGCTTTTAAAAAAGCGGCCGTCGCGGCCAAGTTGACGAAGGAGGAGGTAGAAGATGTTTTTTACAATAACGGCATGAACTTGCTGAGTGCAATTGGAAAATAGGATTCATAATCGTTCTTGATGCTTTGCCGGGAACGCGTTTAGCTAATATTAAAATAATAGGAATTTTAAATCAACAAAATACAACAATTATGAACGGGAAAAATCTCAGATTGGAGAAACTATTCAACCGGAGTGAAAATGCAGTAATCGTAGCCATAGATCATGGACTATTCGATGGACCCATACCGGGATTGGTAAACATGACGGAAATGGTTAAAAAAATAGATCCTTGTGTAGATGGCGTGTTGCTAAGCCCGGGGATGTTAAAGTTGCTTAGGCCACTTTTTAATTACAGGGGAGCGCCTCTGCCTATCGTGCGATTAAATTGGAGCTCTGTCTATTGTTTTCACTGGAATTATAACGCGGCCTACACCGTTATATCGCAAACCGTGGAAGAGGCGGTGGCAAACGGGGCTGAAGTTGTTTTGGGATCACTTACGTTGCAAACCACGGAGAAAAATGATGTGAAGAATGTCGACGTGTACAGCCGCTTGGTGAACTCTGCCGACAAATTGGGTGTCCCATTTATAGGGGAGTACTATCCCGCTTATTCCGATAAACTAACGAAAGAGGAGATGCATGAACAGGTCTACTCCTGTTGCCGGATATTAACGGAAATTGGCTGCGATATGATCAAGACGTTCTATACCCACAACTTCAAGGAGATAACGGAGAGCTGTCCCGTGCCCATTTTCGGTTTGGGCGCGGAGAAAAAGCCCACCCAGCTAGAGGCGTTGCAATTAGCCGCGGATGAGATTCGAGACGGTGCCAGGGGGGTTGTGTTTGGACGAAACGCGATACAGGTGCCGGATCCCATAGGGTTCCAGAGGGCGCTGTGCGACGTGGTGAAAAATAACATGTCTCCGGTTGATGCCCTGAAGAGGCATAACCTGAAGGACTGATTCCTAGCCATGAAAGGAAGCGAATGATAAAAAACAGCTCAATAGGCGTTTCAATGAAAGGAAAAAAAACATTGGTTATCACCAACAGCCAGGTACAGAGACACGTAACCATCAAAGATGCCATTGAAACGGTTGAATCTACTTGGAGGTGGCACGGGGAGGGTCAAGTTGTCATGCCCTCGAAAATTACCACCGACATGTCGGTTCTTGGCGTTCCTGGTTGGTTTAACTCGATGCCCTCGTTTATTTGCCCCTTGAATATGGCGGGGATAAAGCTGGTTGGCGGATATTCCGAGAACCCCAAAAAGGGGCTTCCCTATATTCGATCTAACGTTATGCTGACCGATCCCCATAGTGGTTTTCTCTACGCGCTCATCAATGGCGACTGGATTTCCGATGCCAGGACCGGTGCACAGCCAGCGGTAGCCATGAAGTATTTGGCAAGCAAGTCAGACGTGGTCACAATCATCGGTGCTGGGCGGCAGGCATATTACGCGCTATCATGTATCAGTGAGATCCATCCCCTCAAGGAGGTTCGTGTTTGCGACATCCATCAGAAAGCAAGGGAGGAGTTCAGTTCACGCTTCCCGGGTGTCAGCTTCAAAATCATTCCTTACGAAAGTACACGTGAAGCTTGCAAGGGTGCGGATGTTATCATCACGTTGACGACGGCCAATGCTGTTTTGGTTGAAGAAAGTTGGTGCGATGAGGGTTGTTTGGTGCTTACCATGGGTTCATTTCAGGAGGTTTCAGATGATATAGCTCGGAAGTTCAACAAAATATACCTCGATCATATCGACCAGGGGCTTCACCGGGGTCAGTTTAAAGAGATGGCCGCTCGTGGAGAGATACGAAGGGAGGATTTTGACGCCGAGCTACCGGAGGTGGTGGCCAATTTGAAAACGGGTCGTGATAACCCAGGGCAACGGATCATGGCCCAACTGGTGGGAATGGGAAGTCTTGACTTGGCCATAGCCGCCCTGGCTTATAAACGTGTTGTTCAATCTGGTGAGTCCTGCGTTACAGTCGATTTATCCTAAGCCTTTTCGATCATTTTCTTGCATTTTATTGCAAAGTAATGGCAGAGTTTTTACCTTTGCAGGTAGTGATAGATGGTTCGACAGTACAAAGGTGTTCTAGGTCAATAATGATCAATAATGATCTCCTGAGTGTACTTTGCAGAACATGATTGATCCAGCAACGAGGGTAAATGCGCTGGATGAAAGAAAATGAAAGAACGGTATTTAATGGATACGGGAAAGGCATATGGCTAAAAAGATGAACCCGCAATTGCGGAGAAAATTTATCTTGGACATTCTTAACGAAAAAGAGTTCATAACAATTGAAGAGGTTGTTGCGAGATGCCATGTTTCGGAGATAACGATTCGAAGGGATTTGATTGAAATGGAGTCGGAGGGGTTGCTCGTCAGAACGCAAGGCGGGGCGACCCGCTCAAAAGTCAACAACCACCTGTTTTCGTTCGATGTAAAGATCAATCAAAACTGGCAACGAAAAGAGCAGATCTGTCAGATAGCCGCGGACTACATAAGCAATAATGATATTATTTTTATCGATTGCGGAACCACGCTCTTTCATCTTACCAAGTATATCAGAAGGTTTGAATCCCTGGTAGTCATTACCAACTCTTTACCCGTGGTCTCTGAGCTATGCGACTCTCCGAATATCAGGTTGATTCTAATTGGAGGTGAAGTGGCCGGGGAAAGGAAGGCTATTTATGGACTGCAGGCAAGTAAAAACATCGATCAATATCATGCCAATAAGGCCTTTATCGGTGCCGATGGCGTGTCGTTAACCGGAGGACTGAGTTCTTATCATGAAAAAGAGGCTTCCATAACGCTCAAAATGGCAAATAATGCCGATGAGGTTTTTCTCGTGTGTGATTCGTCTAAGATAGAACGAAACTCTTTCGTGAAATTTGCCCCCTTTTCAATTGTTGATCACCTTATCACGAACAACGATATGGATCCTCAACACCTGGAAGAGTATAGGGATGCCGGCATTCATGTTATTATTGAGTAGCATGATTTTTATACCCTTTATTATCAATTGTATAGGGTAATCCTCGCGGCAAGTAATAAAGAGGCGGGGATGGTTAAAATTATAAAAAATAACTGCTTTCAGGATTTTTTTGTTTAACCTTGTAACGAAATAATCAAGAAGAGTTTCATATGTAACACAAGTTAACCGGTTTACTATCTTTTAGGAACCGCTGTTTTTT
>DUPB01000230.1 GCA_012838585.1 Bacteroidales bacterium | reverse complement strand
TCATGGCAATCTGCTGAGAATAGCGCAACCATCCTTTGTTCATTTTTCTATATTCCGCCTCCTCTCTCCACTTTGATGGAGTTGGAGATTTGTATTCGCTAAGCTTTTTTGCAATTTTTCCCATACCATACCGCCCAGAGTCTGCCGTCTCCAATTATGTCGTCAAATGTCATATGCCCTCTTCGAACCGCATTTCATCTATGACACAAATATAATACAATTTATCAAATCGCACAACCTATGGGTTGTATGAGGCTTCGCATTGAGAAAATAAGCAGGATGATTGTTTAATTAAATTCTGTGTCTATTTTAATTGCCTTTACTTTACTCTGACACGATTCTACAATTATTCGTGTTCCTGCTCCATTCGTCTGAGCAAAGATTTAACTGCTGGTGATGTAGCACCACCCAAAATCAGTGCTCACTCTATAAGTGAAACGACCAGTATATGAAGACAGCCTGTCAAGAACTGGATAAGTATGCAATATTGTCACGCAGCTCTTCAATTCGCTAAAAGCACATTAAACCAGCGCCCACAAACTATCAACCTGCAAGCACGAATAACTAATCCCACAGGTTACGTATTAGTAACCTCCGAAAAAGTGGGTAGTATCCCAAAAAGTGTGTGAGTAAACCCTAGTTGTTATTTTTCGGTCCCCCCGTGATGGTAGGGCCTATTGTTGCAATAACTGTTGCAATAGCTACTACACCTTTAAGGATTTTCACCCATTTACTTTCTCCACCCTGTTTGCCTGTACTTGGCACATTTACTTTGTCTTTCTTTTCCATAATTCTTCTAATTAATAAACGTTGTCGTTATGATACTTTTAACATCTCTCTCACAGTGCCGGAGAGTGTCTCCCTTTATGAGTACCCTTGGGATGGCGAAGGCAAGTGCCACCCGTCATAACCCGAATGCTCGAGAACTGTCTTCCGCAATACCGACAGGTGTATCTGCTCTTCTCCGAGCCTTCGTAGAGTTTATGCTTCCCCTTACCACTACCGTCCGGATGGCGGTGACAAGAAGCGGCCACCAATATGCGCACTTCGCGGAATTTATGGCCGCAATACTCGCAATAATAATTCTTCTTTTCCATACAACTGCTATTTAATCAACCGTTTATAAAATATTGAATGATAGGATACCACTCGCTCGGTGAAAACGTGGGTGCCGATGGGTGCGTAATTGGCAGCAATTTCACCACACTGCCATCTGGCAAACTGTAGCCCCACACCTCAATAGACCTGCCGTTGGGAAGTTCAATGCCCGGTAGCTCATCACCTTGCCGTGGCAAATTGTTATACAATCGTTTTCCCCAGACCAAAATACGGTGCGGCTTATACTGCTCCAACAGCTCAAAGAAAGGTTTTTCGCCGGTGGCAAACTGCTCGCTTGTTGGTGCCACCCTCGGGGCGGAAATTGGGACTTGAACGTAGTTGTAAAACAGAATTTTATTCCAAGCTTCAACACATTCTGCATGCGAAAGCTTTTTGCCGCTCATCAGTGCCAAAGCGAATCGGGTATAGGTGTTCATCCAACCCTCATGCTCACGCTCTTGGCTCAAGTAATAATTAACCACGTTAGAAGTTAAATCCGCCACGGCCTCTTCCGGTGTATCGCAATAGTGACTTTCTCCCAACGCCATCACCCGTTTCCCGTTAATCCCTCGGGCGTAATTCTTCCCTACCCAGGGTTTAAAATGCATTTTTCCCATATCGTGTAAATATTGTAGTTGTTCCTTACGCATTGACTTCCAAATATCTTTCCTCTATAAATCCTCTTCTTACCTCTTTACTCTATTCATGTATTATGTTGACCTTGAGCAACAAGTGGTTTGTTTCTTCGAGAAATGAGACAAGGAACAAGCAGGGTCGGCAACTTTGCCGCCCCCATGACAATGAAATAAGATACTTTCCTCTGCGAGCTTTCCTGTCTCACACGCGCTTTCATTACCGACCATGCCCTGGGGTGTTCATTTTGTATAAACGGGATAATTATTCATTCTCCACAAAGATAAGGAACTTCGACACGGTCGGGGAGAAGCCGCGGTAAAGGCAGCGTCTCAATCAGGCAAGAGAGCCTGCATATTCCTTCGAGGGTCAAAGGGTAAACCCGTTTTCAGCACGTTGTAAATAATCACGAGCATTTTTCGAACGATGGCGACAAGGGCTTTCCGCGATGTCATCCGCTTGGACAACTGGTTGAACTTTCGTCCCAGGAACGTTTTGTTCGAACGGGTGACAGACCAGCCGCACTCCGTGAGTACTTGGCGAAGGTACTTGTTCCCGTGCAAGGTTTTACGCGAGCGTATTTTACCCGCGGTTTCATCGTTCCGGGGCCTTAAACCCGCCCAGCTGACCAAATGGGTGGCTTTTGGGAAGTAACTCATGTCGTTCCCTATCTCGGCTAAAATGCAATAGGCGCTGAAACGCTTGATACCCGGTATGGAACACAGCAAGGAGATTTCCTTGGCAAAATGAGCGTTTGCCAATTCTTCTAAATG
This sequence comes from Bacteroidales bacterium, assembly GCA_012838585.1. Lineage (GTDB taxonomy): Bacteria > Bacteroidota > Bacteroidia > Bacteroidales > Dysgonomonadaceae > Proteiniphilum. Next base: position 3,258 of record DUPB01000230.1, on the reverse strand, counting down.
GGTAAGGCACGCGGCCTGCTGATCGTTTAAAAATTCTATTTGTTCCATGCACTGTTTAAGCATTTCAACATCGGCATTGCTAAATATACCGTCCAAGGAAGCCCTAATCACCTCCCTGCCGTGCTTGTTAAGGGTCCTGCCGTGAACGAGAGAGCAGAGGGCATCCGGCGAGCGTTCACCGGAGATGATGGCTCGAATGATCTTGCGTTGAGACACGTTGTTGCCCTGGTTGGACACGTAGTTGGAGAAACGAATGTTGCAACGTTGCAGTTGATTATCCATCTGTTGCGCCAAACGTACGCGGCTCTTCGTCAAACGGCGACACTGCCGGGTGTATTGGCGCATCTGCTGCAAAACGGGACCGACCACGAAACTGCCCCTTATTTGATCTTTTTGCAGGCACTCGCCAATCCAGGCGGCATCCTTGGCATCGCTCTTCCTGCCCGGTAGCTGACTGATGAAGTAGGGATTGGCCAAGGTGAGCTCGAAGTCCGATTCCAAGGCGCGCCAAACGGGCATCCAGTAAACGCTCGTGCTTTCCATGGCCACACGTCCACAGCCGTGCTCGACAAGCACGTCACGCAACTCGGTTAAATCGGGAGTAAGCGTCCCGAAACGTTTCTCTAAAATTTTCTCGCCTTGCTCGTTCAAAATACAAGCGAAAACGCTATCTTTGTGAACGTCAAGGCCACATGCTTTTTCCATGAAATTCCGGAATTAAATGAATAAATAGGGCTGTGAAGCCCGTGAATTATTACAAAGGTAACATTTGTGCCTCGAGCACGGTACGGAAGCCTAGGGAAAACGGTGGCCTTGATTTTTATTACAGCCGCTTGGAAATAGGGAGATTTTCATGTAATTTTGATTTTCCTTTCATAACATCTTTTTATTACGTGAATTTTGGATAACAGCACTCACACATCAACATACTCAGCTTCATTTACCGCCGGGAGTTTGCTTCACAGGGAAACTACCTCTATTTTGCACCTGTTGGAAGCAGAAAATACGCAAGAACTTTTAAAAAGTGAAGCTAAGAACAATCAGTATATTCAGATTAATAGCGAGAAGTCAAGGAAACGTGTTATTGCCGAGATAAACAAACGCTATGCAGTGGTAAAGCCTGACTTTTGGGAGTACTACAAAACAAGAAACGTGAAAGAGCAGAAAGCGATGCTTTTCTATATCTGTTTGAGGTGCTATAAGCTTATGTTTGACTTTCACTTCAATGTAACCGTCAAAAAGTGGTTATCATCCACGCAAAGCGTGGAGCCTTTTCTCTATCGGATGGAACTCAGCGAAATCTCGGGACGCCACCAAAATGTTAATAATTGGAGCCAAAACACTAAAGACAAAACCATTTCGGTGTACCTGCGCGTATTAAAAGATATTGGGATGCTTAACGGTAAAACAATGGAATTAAAACCATTATTACTCACGGATGAGTTGATGCAATTTTTCGCCGGGAGAAATGAATTTTGGTTCTTCGATGCCTGCTTGCTCCCACCCCATATTAAAAATAGTTTTACAAGTTGATAACAACTACCGGCTATGACATTCAACGAATTATATAAAAAATTGGAAGACAGCACTTTTAATGACACTACAACAGGGTCGTTATTCTACAATGTGTATATCTGTCAGTACAACGTTGAAGATGAGTATGAAGTGGTGAAAACATTAAAAGGCTGGGAAGAGAGTTTAATTCGTCCGGCCAACTACATCGATGTGCTTTTAATTGATATATTTGATGAGTATTGCTCGTTCCTGGATGGTAAATCTTTTGGCAAGCATGAATCCATGTTCAATTACCTGATTAACAAGGAAAAAGAAGATAGCCAAGCAGTACAGGAAACATTGATAAGGAACGCGGGAAGTGATGACTTTATCGCTCATATTGACAAAAAAATAAAGGCACACCTTAAAAAAGAGAACGACAAAAAACAACCCTTCATTTTTTTCTACGGCTTTGGGCGTATCTATCCATATTTAAGGGTAAATGCCTTTCTGTCGAATTTCGAGAGATATAACTCGGGTGAAAATATCAAAATCCTGATTTTCTACCCGGGTAAAGTGAGTGGAAACAGTTTCAGCCTATTCGGCCTGCTCAATGACAATCACACATACCGCTCCATTAAACTGTTCGAAGAGCCATTAACGATAGGTGATTAAACAGCCGTTCCAACTAACAAATTGAATTTTATAGTCCTATTTTATAACTATCACATCGCATGAAACTGGAAAAGATATATAAAAGACCCATAGACCGATCGATTAATCCCGCCGTGGTGGCACAAGACCACAAAGAGGAAACGATTAAGGTAGAAATTAACGAATATGTTTTTACAGATGAAATCATCAATAACCTGTATCAGTTTCTCAACGCCATAAAAAACCGTACCGGCGTAAGTAAGACAGGTGTATGGATTAATGGTTATTATGGATCGGGGAAGTCCCATTTTCTTAAATATGTCTATTACCTGCTCCACCCTGAAACAAGCGAAAAGGCTTTCGAAAAGCTTATTCAAGCCATAAAAGATAAAGATCTATTTGACTCGAGCAGCAAGCTGAACGTCAACAACTGGGAGATTGCCGATTTAAAACGTTGGTACGACGATGCAGAAGTGGAGACAATCATCTTCAACGCCCAAGATGTAACGGGTGCAAGTAAGGATTTCACACGAATTTTTTTCAACAAGTTCAATGAACTCAGGGGGTATAACAGTTATAATATCCCTTTAGCACTTCTTTTAGAAAAATATTTGGACGAGAGAGGGGTGTTCAACGCTTTCAAAAAACAGTTACAGGAAGAAGAGCGCTTTGACTGGGATGCCGAAGCTCCAGACATTGTTAGCAATGAGCTAAACACCGCGCTTCGGGTTGCCAAATCGGTTGCTCCAACTCTGGATACCGAAGCTTTGCGTTTCACCTTGTTAAACCCGGAGACCTACCTGATAAACATAGAGAACTTTGCTGGTGAGATTAGGGAATACATCCAAAAGAAAGATAACGACAACTACCGGTTAGTCTTTCTGGTGGATGAAGTGTCGCAGTTTATCAATTTAAACAGAGACCTGTTGCTCGATCTTCAATCTATCATCGAGCGGATAAGCGAACAGTGCAACAGACAAGCTTGGATAGCCTGTACGGCGCAACAAACCATAGATAGTCTGGCTGATGATCTTAACATACAGAAAACCAGTGATGAGTACGGAAAAATCATGGGACGGTTTGAAACGCGCGTTTCACTGGAAAGTACGG
>DUPB01000229.1 GCA_012838585.1 Bacteroidales bacterium | reverse complement strand
CTCTTCCCATTCCGAACAGAGAAGTTAAGCCCAGTGGCGCCGATGGTACTGCGCACCCCGCGGGAGAGTAGGTAGCCGCCGTCCCTTACAGTTAGGGCCCGGCCGGGAGTAGATCCCGCGACCGGGCCCTTCTCGTTTAAAGGGTTTGCCTTTCAGGTGCCGAAATGTTTTCGTAACTTCGCGCCGGTAAAATATAACGTAGATTACTTTCGCATGTTGTTTACTGTTTCAGCTTTCAGAGCGATGACCTCGTAAACTTTCGTGGGAACACATCCTGCGAAGATTGCGTTTAAAAGAAAAGCTGTTTGAGGCGAAGCAGAGTTCTTTTCTTTTAGCAATCAAGCAGTAGATGGGTCACAAAATTTACGTCAGTCGAGCCTGAAAGTTAAAACAGTTACATGCGAAAGTAAAGTAACGTAGATTTACACGAATCGCATAACAAATCAAGCACCATGTTTTCAGGAATTGTAGAAGAAGCGGCCACGGTAGTGGATCTAGTTAAGGAGCGCGGTAACCTTCACATCACCTTGAAGTGCTCGTTTACCCATGAACTGAAGGTCGACCAAAGCGTTTCGCATAATGGCGTATGCCTTACCGTGGTGGGCATTGAAGGTGATAACTACACGGTGACGGCTATCAAGGAGACCTTGGAACGGTCTAACCTGGGCCTGCTGGAGCTGGGAAGCAAGGTAAACCTTGAGCGCAGCATGCCTATGAACGGGCGACTGGACGGCCATATCGTTCAGGGGCACGTGGACCAGACGGCTACCTGCGTGGAGGTGGTCGAGGCGGATGGGAGTTGGTACTACACGTTTAAGTACGATTTCGACCGCGAGATGGCTAAAAAGGGCTACTTCACGGTCGATAAAGGTTCAGTGACGGTGAACGGGGTGAGTCTTACCGTGGTAGAGCCTACCCGCGACTCGTTTAAGGTGGCGATTATTCCCTACACGTACGAGTGTACCAACTTCCACCAGATTCAAGCGGGGACGGTGGTCAACCTGGAGTTCGATATCATTGGCAAGTACATCAGCCGGTTGTTGGCGTTAGAAAAGGAGTAAGATGGATTTTCTTGAATTCGTAACCACGCGACAGAGCGTTCGAGCTTTCGATATCGAACGACCCGTGGAAAAGGAGAAAATTGAGCGGATCATAGAGGCGGCACGATTAGCCCCGTCGGCATGTAACGCCCAGCCGTGGCACTTGATCGTGGTGGATGATCCGGAGTTGAAAAACAAGGTGGCTGATGCGACCTCCGCGAGGGCGTTGGGTATGAATCATTTCACCAAGCAAGCACCGGTGCATATCGTCTTGGTGGAGGAGAAAGTGAACCTCACCTCCGGGGTAGGGGGGTGGGTGAAGCGGAAGGATTACGCCCAGATGGACCTTGGTGTCATCGCCGCGCACGTAGTCTTGGCCGCCCATGCCGAGGGGCTGGGCTCTTGCATCCTGGGTTGGTTCAACGAACCCAAGATGCGCGATCTTCTCTTTATCCCGGATAACAAAAGGGTTTGGCTGGATATTGCCATCGGCTACAGCGCCCAACCGCTACGAATCAAGAAACGCAAGCCCTTGTCAGAGGTGGTCTCCTATAACCGGTACAAAGGGTGAGTACTACAGGAAAAAATGGGTAACTGTTCCCTACGGCAGCAACCATACTTGTTGTTCGGCATGGCGCTACCAATCGTTTATAATCTTTAATCTTTTAACTTTTTAACACGATGATGGGGGGGTGTTGTTGGTGGCGTCGCGAAAATAGCTCATCTTTGTAGATTACTTTATATACCGAATAGCGATGAATTGTAGGAAAAAAGGTCACTTGTTGCTGATCGCTCTTTTAATGATTACCCCTTTATTGCATGCCCAACATGTGGGCTCCAACTCCCCCTATGGAAGGTACGGGTATGGCCTGTTGATGAAACCTTCGGTGGGTGCGTCGGAGTCGATGGGGGGTATCAGCTACGGGCTTCGCCGGAGCCAACATGTAAACCCAGGAAACCCCGCCTCATACTCGGAGCTGGACTCCCTTACCTTTATTTTTGATTTTGGTATATCGGGGCACTACTCCCGTTTGAACGATGGCACCAACCAGCAGGATTTTTATAACGGGAATTTCGACTACGTGGCCATCCAATTCCCGTTGTTTAAGAAGATGGGGGCCAGCGTGGGGCTTTTGCCCTACTCCAAGGTGGGCTATAACTTTGGCACGGGCCGTTCGCTGTCGAACATTCAGTACAGCGAGGCCTACCGGGGCACGGGGGGATTAAACCAGATTTACGTTGGAGCAGCTTGGGAACCGCTACAGTATTTTTCGGTAGGGGCCAACCTCTCTTATCTCTTCGGGAATTTTTCGCACAGCAGCGTGGTGATCCCGCGTAGCGCTGCTTCCAGCGCGCTGGTTGGCGAAACCAAGCAGGAGTTTGCTATTCGCGACTTGAAGTACGACCTGGGTGTTCAGTTGACTTACCCCGTGGATAAGACCCAGTCGGTTACACTGGGGCTGGTTTACTCTCCACGAGTTCGGGCGCGTGCTGACCTGACCCCCTCCGAGAAACTATACGTGAGCGATCCCTATCAAAACCCATGGCAGGCGCCCGCGCAGGTGCTAACGACCGATACGCTTCGCGATGCCGACTTCCATTTGCCGCACACGTTTGGCGCGGGGGTCACGTACAAAAACAGCAACCTGTTGGTGGGTCTGGATGGAACCTACGAGGGATGGAAGGGGATGGCCTATCCCGATAAGCTGGACGAGTTGACACTGGATGAGCGTTATAATAATGTCTTTCGTCTCAACGCCGGGGTCGAGTACGTGGCTGATCCCTACAGCCCGAACTTTTTTAAACGGGTGCGTGTAAGGGGCGGATTTTCGTACAGCAACTCTTACGTGAATGTCAACGTTTTCAACCCCGCTCGAACCGACCAAAGGATGGGTATCGGCAGCTTCAAGGAGTTGGGTCTGAACGTGGGGGTTGGCTTGCCCATGCACGATATGAGAACCGGTTACGTTTCGATGGTCAACATCGGGTTTGGTTACTTCAGGCAACAGCCCGATACCGATCACATGATCAAGCAGGACATGTTCAAGGTGTCGGTGAGCATGAGCATCAACGAATTCTGGTTTTACAAGTGGCAATTTCATTAGCCACATGCCCATATTCTTAGGAGCAATAACCATTGAAACGGAAATATCCCATAAAAAAATACCAGTGGCATCTGTCAGGTCTTGTCGTGATGGTTGCCGTGGTGCTACTATTGGCCTCGTGTAAGGAGAAGGACGAGAACCTGGTGCCCTTTTCGTATGACCCGGAAATGGTGCCGTCACTGGTTACCAACGAGGGCTCGACTTTGGTTTCAGATTCTGGCATTACGCGCTACAAGTTGGTGTACGATGCCTGGATGGTGTTTGATAAGGCCCAGAAACCCTACTGGTTCTTTCCCGAAGGACTCTACGTGGAGCAGTTCACGCCCGACTTCGATATAGAGTCGGTCGTAGAGGCCGATACTGTTTGGTATTACGTGGATCAGAAGCTGGCACGGTTAAAGAAAAACGTGCACGTCGAGAACTTGAGGGGCGATGTGTTCGACAGTGACGAACTTTATTGGGATCGTGAGAACGCACGGTTCTACACCGACGCCTACATCGAGGTGCAACAGGGCGATGCGAAACTAAGCGGCTACGGTTTTGAATCGAATCAGCGGATGACTGACTTCCGCATCTTTAGACCTCATGACGGCCGTCTTCCCTTGGTAGAGCAATCCGATTCGGTTCGGGTTGATTCTGATGGTGCCGTTGGAACTGAAGCATCAGGCCTTCCGCTCACCGACTCCGTCAACACGGAGCGGTCCCATTCGGCTGTTCCCGTTGAGGGCAAAGTTGACCCTGAAAGCAAAGTTGACCCTGAAAGCAGAGTTGAACGTGAAAGTAAAGGAGATGAAGGATGAGAAGCATGATCTATAATGGGGAAACTTGTGAAATAGCGGTGAAAAACGAGGGAGGTAATTAAATGATAGGCTCTAGTGTAATCGGGTGGTGGGTCGCTTTCTTGGCGATGTTGCTCTTCTTTTCCGGAACGGAAACGGCATTTGTGGCTTCGGATAAGCTTCGCTATGCCGTTACCAAGAAAGAGAAGGGGATCTATAATTACATGCTCAACACCCTCTATCGCCTCCCCCGTCAATTCCTTCTTACGCTTACCGTGGCTAAGGGGATTGTGTTGGTCTGCCTTGTCTATTTTACACTGCTTATAGCTTACTACAAGGTCTTACCAGAGGATATGGCCGTCGGGTGGGTGATGTTGCTCGTGGTGCTCTTTGTCACCCTAACCATCCTGCTGATAGATCAGTTTATCCCGCGGATACTGTTTACCAAGAACGCGGGTACCTGGGTACGCGTCTTCGCGATACCCGCCTTCCTTTTCCACCTCTTGTTGTACCCGGTGGCGAAAGTTTTCGAGCTAATCTCGAGGGGGCTCCTGTACCTGTTCGGCGTCCGCTCGTCACGCGTGAAGGAGCAGGTGTACGGGAGGGGAGAGTTGGACGCCTACGTGAAGAAGAGCATCGACGATATGTCGAAGGGGGGAGAAGTGGACTCGGAGGTGAAGATATTTCGTAACGCGCTCGACTTCACCACCACGAAAACGCGGGACTGCATGGTGCCTAGACCGGAGATCGTGGCGGTTAGCATCGATACCGATCTGGAGACGCTGAAGGAGAAGTTTATTGAGACGGGGCTGTCGCGCATCTTGGTTTACAAGGAAGATATTGACGATATCGTGGGTTACATTCATATGTGGGAGATCGTGAACAACCCGAGCGACTGGGTCGACAACGTGGCTTCCATTTCATTCGTGCCGGAGAGTATGCAAGCCAACCAGCTGATGAGCGACCTGATGCAGCAGCGGCGGAGTATCGCCGTGGTGGTGGACGAATTTGGTGGTACGTCGGGTATCGTCACGATGGAAGACCTGGTGGAGGAGATCTTTGGCGAGATAGAGGACGAGTATGACGTGGAGTCGAAGTTCGTGAAACAGGAAGGGGCAAACGAGTACGTGATGTCGGGAAGGGTAGAGATAGACTACCTGAACGAGGAGCATGGATTAGACCTCCCGGAGTCGGACGACTATTCAACCGTGGCAGGCTACCTCCTGCATCACGCGAGGCGCTTTCCCAAGGCCTACGAAACCTTGGTTATAGGAGAGCATACCTTTAAAGTATTGAAGGTGACTGCCCGGAAAATCGAGGTGATACGCTTGACAACGACGGGGCACAAGGGGGGATGACTTCCCCGTGTAGAAGGATCTTGTCATCATTTTTTGGTGGCAGCGTTCATTTTTTGGCAGTTAAGAACGGGTTATATCCTTTATTTTTATTATCTTTGCGGCCTTGTTTGGACGATCCCGTTCATTAGACGTGTAAACTACTAATAAACTTATAAATGGCTACTTTACAAAAGATTAGAGACAAAGGTGTGCTCTTGATTATCGTGGTAGGCTTCGCGTTGCTGGCCTTTATATTGGGTGACCTGCTTACTTCCGGGTCTACTTTCATGGGGAAAGCACGTGATAGGGCTTTCGTGGTTAACGGTGAAGTAATCACCACGCAGCAATACGCCGATAAAATCACCCAGTTTGAGGATTTTCAAAAGATGGTGAGCGGACAGTCTTCCCTTGATGAAAATATCACATCGCAAATTCGGGAGGCTGTGTTTCAACAAATGGTACGGGAACGTCTGCTGGGCATTCAAGCAAAGAAGCTTGGGCTGGTCGTCTCAAAAGCTGAGATGAACGACTTGGTGCACGGGGAGTTTATCTCGCCCATCTTACAGCAACTGCCCTTTTTCATTGATCACGAGACCGGTTTCTTTAGCCGTGCCGCGCTGGTTGAGTTTCTAAACGTGGTTAACACGACGAGCCCTAACCCGCAAGAGCAAGCCATGGTCGATCAGTACAAAACGTTGTGGCTGTTTATCGAAGATATGGTGAAAACGCAACGGCTGGAAGAGAAGTATATATCCCTGCTGTCCAACGCTGTAGCGGTGAACGACGTGGAGGCGAAGGCCCACTTTGACCTGTCGCGGCAGAATGCCGATATTGTTTACGCGGTGAAGAACTACTTCACGGTGGCCGATTCGCTCGCTGTGGTAACCGATAAGGAGGTGAAAGATTTTTACGACCAACATAAGGAGATGTACCGGCTGGATGCCCCGCTGGTGAAGCTCACCTATTTCATGAAGGAGATTGTGCCGAGTGACGAGGATTTCGCGGAGGTGGAAGAGGAGTCGCGCGTGGCGTATGACCAGCTCGCTGAGGCTGTTAACCCTGCCGTGGTGGTGGCTGACTACTCCGATGTCCCCTACCGGGACGTGTTTATGAGCGAGCAGATGTTTACCCCGTCGCAGCTCGACTTTGTCAGAACCGCGGCCATCAACGATATGTATGGTCCCGCACGTGAAGAAGACACTTATCAGGTCTACAAGCTGATCGATAAGGCGGTGGCTCCTGATTCGGTTCGTTTGAGCCTGATCGCTATCCCAGATGCCTCGATGGTGGGACAGGACACGCTGGTCGCCCACTTCGTGGATAGCCTGTATAACGTGCTTCGCAAGGGTGAGCCGTTTGCTAATGTGGCCAATAGCTTGAATCCCTCTTCTAATGGAGGAGAAGTGGGCTGGGCCAGGGAGATCGACTTGATCTCGCTGGGTGCGGAATCGATCCGCTCCATATTCAGCGCATCGGTGGGTGAACCGTTGAAGCTTTCGATGCCAGGACAGCAGCTAATCGTCCAGGTGGAAGAGAAAACCCGTCCGACAACCAAGTATAAGCTGGCCGTGGTGAACATGCCGGTGGTGCCAAGTGAAAAGACCTCGAACAACGTGGACAACCAGTTGAACCAGTTGGTGTCGGCTGATAACATTGGGGCTAATTTTACGGAGCTGGCTTCAGAAGGTGGCTACATGGTGATGCCCAACATGACCTACTCGGCCAACGACTTTAGCTTAGGGCAGATACCCAACTCGCGCCAGGTGATTACCTGGGCCGCGAACGAAAGCAAGATGGGAAGCGTGAAGAAATTCGACTTGACCAACGCGCGTATCGTGGCTCGCGTAGATCAGGTGATCCCCGCTGGTTATTCCCCCCTCTCGGAGGTTTCGGATGGCATCCGGGTGCAGCTTGTTAACGACAAGAAGGCGCAGCAGATTATCGAGAATCTCGAAAACCTGGAATTCACTTCGCTCGATGGGTATGCTGCTGCCATGAACAGCGCTATGGACACGGTGCGGTTCGTTAACTTCACCACGCGCAATATAACCGGTATAGGGGTTGAACCAGTGCTTAGCGGCATCTCCGCTTTCGCGCCAGAAAACGTGATCACGGGACCGGTGAAAGGGAACATGGGCGTTTACGTTGCCTCGGTGGTGAACCGTGTTCAAGACCAAGAGGAGGTTACCTACGATGCACGCGAGCAGAAGAGCAATATGATGGGTAACAACGCGTACCGCATGCAAATGCAGTCGATCGAGGTGTTGAAGAACATCCTGGCCGTTGAGGACAACCGCTACAGGTTTTTCTAGGCTAGAGAGCATTTAATTGGCTTTCAAGTTCTTTCTTTTGTCTTGGAAGCAATAGCCCATAATACCCAACACGCGCAAGCTGATTGGTCAATCCAAAACAAACCGGGTGAGCGGCGTTAGCCGCTCACCCGGTTTGTTTTGGAAAAACCTGGGGAAACATTCCCCTGATTCATTCTCTAGATCTCCCTTTTTTGCTCCAGTTGCAGCGTCTTGCTTGGTTCGTCGCATACCTCGGTAGGTCCAAAGTACTGGATGGGACCCGGGTAGACATAGCAAGTTTCGGCTGCCCACTGGTCGCGATGGCTCGCGAAATACTTGAAGGGCGCCCCGTCAAGGTCTACCAGCGCTTTTTGGATTACCGGCTTCATCTCACCGTGGCGTCGCTCCATGTTCATCATCATGGTGATGGGTATACCGCCCGCGATCCACTCGGCAGCGGGAGCGGTGGTGTTGCGTATGGATGACATGTAACCGGTCTTGCCGGAAGCGATCAGCATGGCGGCCGCGTAGCCCAGCGAGTAGCAGTAGTTGGCGTCGTAGTTGGACGGTGCCGCACACCTTCCCTCGTACCCGAAGAAGTGGGTGATGGCAGCGAACTTACCGGTATACTTCCCCTCTTTCGCCCAGGCGTTGAGCCGTTTCTTCACCATCTCGGCCAACAACTTTTCCGTTTCGATCAACGATACCTGCACGTTCCCGTGCGGGTCGCGGTCGAGTGTAAGCTGACGGGCCACGTTTTCCGGTAGGCTGGCGTATATCTCCGCGTTTTTTTCCGAGAGCTTACTGATAACGTATGCTTGTTTCTCTGCCTGGGGCGTTAGGTCGAACTCCTCTTGGTTATGTGCTAGGAAGTCGTTCAGTTCCGCGATCAATCTCTTTATCGCGGGGATAAACTCGATCAACCCTTCGGGGATAACGACGGTACCGAAGTTCCATCCCCGTTCTGCCCGCTTGGCGATTACTCCTGCAATGTAATCAATAATGTCGTTGAGTGATTGCTCTTTCGCGGCCACCTCTTCCGACACGATACAGACGTTGGGATGCGTTTGCAGCGCGCACTCCAGGGCGATGTGCGAGGCAGAGCGACCCATTACCTTGATAAAGTGCCAGTACTTGCGGGAGGAGTTACAGTCGCGCTGGATGTTGCCAATCAGTTCGGAGTAGACCTTGCACGCCGTGTCGAAGCCAAAGGAGGTCTCGATTTGCTCGTTCTTCAAGTCGCCATCGATCGTTTTGGGGCAACCGATTACCTGAACCCCCGCGTTGATGGATGCGTAGTACTCGGCCAGCACGCACGCGTTCGTGTTGGAGTCGTCGCCCCCGATAATCACCAACGCTTTAATTGCCAGTTTTTTCAGTATTTCCAGTCCTTTGTCGAACTGCTCTTTCGTTTCCAGTTTCGTCCTGCCGGAACCGATGATATCAAACCCGCCGGTGTTCCGATACTCGTCGATAATGTCGGCGGTCAGCTCCATGTACTTGTGGTTGATCAGGCCATCGGGCCCTAGGAGGAAGCCGTACAGTCGGCTATCGGCATGGAGCCGCTTGATTCCGTCGAAAATCCCCGCGATCACGTTGTGACCACCGGGTGCCTGGCCCCCGGAAAGGATGACCCCCACGTTGACCGGGCCATCGACCTTCGAAGGTTCACTTGACTCCACGAACTGAACGATGGGTCTACCGTACGTGATGGGAAACAACTTTTGTATCTCCTCTTGGTCACGTACCGCTTCGGTGTCAGCACCTTGCTTGATGGTAACATTGCCGTTCAACACGTGGGGCATTTGGGGTTTGTAACTCGCCCTTGCAACTTGTAATGCACTTTTTGTCATTGAATTAAGTAATTATATGAATGATTTTGAATTCGCGGATTTTCCGAAAGTCCAAAAATAGCAAAAATATATGATAAATGGGAATTTTCAAGGGGAAGATTCGATGATTTTGAACCTGGCGAACTTGAGCAACAGCTGTTTCCTCCCGGCCGATTCGAACTCCACGAACGCGCGGCGGTCGTTGCCGCTCATTTCGATGGAGGTGACCACGCCCCTCCCGAACCGCTCGTGTTCTATAACGTCGTCTTTCTTCAAGGCTTGCGCCTCTTTAGAGAGGGGTTTCGACGGGGCGGTGCTCACCACGGGGGTCATTTTTTGATAGCGCTGTTGCCGTTGTGCCCGCAACGATCCCCAGAAGCCATCGTTCGTTTCTCCTCGCTTGGTATTACTACCTACCCGTGTATCGTTCATCGAGAGGAAACGGGGGTTGATATCTTGCAGGAAGCGGCTCTTCTTGGCCGGCTGGGTGGTCCCGTTGCGGTAGCGGCTCCGGGCGTGCGTGATGGTGCACGTTTTTTTCGCTCGGGTGATGGCCACGTAAAAGAGTCGCCGCTCCTCCTCCACACCCCGAGGTTCCCATAGCGCCATGCCCGATGGGAAGAGGTCTTCCTCCATGCCCACCACGAACACGTGGTTGAACTCCAGTCCCTTGGCCGCGTGAACCGTCATCATCGTCACCTTCTCCAACTCGGCCTCCTTGTCCGTATCCTGGTCGCTCAGCAGCGACACCTCCGAGAGGAAATCGACCAGTGACACCTCCTCGTTGCCCTCCTCCAAGCGGGTCGACACGAATTCGCTCATCGCGTTGAGCAGCTCTTGGATATTTTGCTCACGGCTCACCCCCTCCGGGCTCAAGTCGTTATACGCCTCGCTCCCGATACCGCTCCCCTTGATTACCTCCTGGGCCAATTCGAACGCGTTAAGCTTGTCATTCTTCTCGATGAAGTCGCTGATTAGCTCCTGAAAGGCGGCCAATCTATTGGCAGTTCCCTTGTTTACCTTCAGGTTGTACTCCAGTGGAGACGATAGCACCTCCCAGAGGCTCACGCCATGCTGTTGCGCGGCCGCGGTAATCTTTCCCACGGTTGTGTCTCCAATACCCCGTTTCGGGTAGTTGACTACACGTCGGAACGCCTCCTCGTCGCCCGTGTTCACGATGAGGCGGAAGTAGCCGATCGCGTCTTTAATCTCTTTCCGGTTGTAGAACGACAATCCCCCGTAGATGCGGTAGGGGATATTTTTTTTGCGCAGTGACTCCTCGAAAACACGTGACTGAGCATTGGTCCGGTAGAGGATCGCGAAGTCGCTGTAGGGGACATGTTCTTCTAATCGCTTTCGCGCGATCTTGTTGGCGACCACCAGCCCCTCCTCGAAGTCGGAGAAGGTCTCGATCACCTCCACCTTCTCCCCCTCTTCGTTTTTCGAGAACACCTCCTTGTATATCTGCTCGGTGTTCTTCTTTATCAGGCTGTTGGCCGCGTTCACGATGTTGCGGGTGGAGCGGTAGTTCTGCTCCAGCTTGAACACCCTCGTGTTGGGGAAGGTGGCCTGGAAGGTAAGGATGTTGTCGATGTTCGCGCCGCGAAACGAGTAGATGCTTTGCGCGTCATCCCCCACCACGCATACCCGATGGTGTATTTCGGCCAGCTGCCGCACGATACGGTGTTGCGCGGAGTTGGTATCCTGGTACTCGTCTACCAGGATGTATTGAAAGCGGTTCCTGTATTTCTCGAGCAGCTCCTCGTGGTCACGGAAGAGGAGGTTGGTCTGCATCAGCAGGTCGTCGAAGTCCATGCAGTTGGCCTGCTTCAAGCGGCTTTGGTAACGCTGGTAGATCTCGAACAGGTTCGGTCGCCCGGTCGCCCGATCGTGCTGCACGATTTCGGGGTTAGAAGCGTACATAGCCGGGGTGATCAGGTTGTTTTTAGCCCTTGAAATCTGGGAATGCACCCCTCCCGGTCGGTACCTCTTGTCATCAAGCCCCATCTCTTTGATGATGAGCCTCACGAGGTTCAGCGAGTCGCCGGCATCGTAAATCGTGAAGTTCGACTGGTAGCCGATGGCCTCTGCTTCGCTCCTCAGGATGCGCGCGAAGATGGAGTGAAACGTGCCCATCCATAGCCCCCGGGCACGCTTCTCGCCCACCAGGTCGGCAATCCTCCGCTTCATCTCCCTCGCCGCCTTATTGGTAAAGGTGAGGGCGAGGATGTAGTACGGGGGGAGCCCCTGCTCCAGCAGGTAAGCCACCTTGTAGGTGAGCACCCGCGTTTTGCCCGACCCGGCGCCCGCGATCACGAGCGATGGGCCGTCGCAAAACTCCACGGCTTTTCGTTGCGCCTCGTTCAGTTGGCCCAACAAGTCGGGTACGCTATCCTTTTTCGCCTCTTGCATACCGCGAAAATAGGCATTTTGCGCGAAACCACATAGTGAAAACTGTTTTGCACATTGCTTTGTTTTTTCTATTTTTGTAAAGTAAAACGATTGAAAAATGTAAAGCGAAGTGGGTGTTTTGAAAGCCGTAAAGTAAAACGGCTGAATAATTAAAGCATGTTCTTTGGGAAATGTAAAGCAGGTTTTTTAAAAATGTAAAGCAAAACCTCCCCAAAGTGCAAGGTGAAAGTGTTAGAAAGTGTAAAGCAAAGTTCCTTTATAGTGCAAAGTGCAGTTTTTTTATAGAGGCAAAATCGGTCTATTATGAATTATGTAAATCGTTTGGTTGAGGAGGAGATAAGGGGTAAGTTGAACGCTTCGGGTGCCGTGTTGATTCGTGGTCCAAAAGCGTGTGGGAAAACGGAGACTGGGTTGCGGTTAGCGGCTAGCGTGCTAAGGGTTGACCAAGATGAGCAGGTGCCTTACATGATGGATGTTGATCCCAGGCGGTTGCTGCTTGGTGAGACTCCCCGTTTAATAGATGAGTGGCAGGAGCAGCCCCGCCTTTGGAACTACATCAGGCACGAGATCGATGCCCGTAAGGCAAAATCTCAGTTCATCCTTACCGGTTCTTCTACTCCCGATGACGATGTCCGCCTGCACTCGGGAGCCGGGCGCTTCACGACCGTGGATATGCGAACAATGTCGTGGCAGGAGTTGGGATACTCCTCCGGTGAAGTTAGCCTAAACAGCTTGTTGACCGATAACGTGATCGAGTTGTCTGACGCCGTTGTCGACCTGGAACTCATCGTTGAGAGGCTGATTAGAGGAGGGTGGCCCGGTTTGCTCTCCTCTTCGACGGATGAGGCGTTGTTGGTGAATCGTGCCTACGTGGATTTAATAGCGGAGAGTGATATGCGGCGTATATCAAATGTAAAGCGCGATCCATTGAAAGTGAAAAATATCTTCCGGTCGCTGGCCCGACACACCGCTACGATGGTAGCCAAGACTACGATCGTGAAGGACATCAAGGATAACGGGAATGAAACGATGTCCCGCCCCACGGTAGATGATTACTTGAACGCCTTGGAACGATTGATGATCATTGAAGATCAGCCCGCGTGGAACACTCACCTCCGTTCATCAGCCGCGTTAAGGAAATCGCCGAAAAGGCATTTTACAGACCCCTCGTTGGCTGTGGCCGCGTTGGGAGCCGATAAGTCGATGTTGCTCAGGGATGTCGAGTTTACCGGGTTTCTTTTCGAGTCGCTTGTTACGCACGACCTACGCGTTTACGCCCAAGCGAGTGATGCTCGCGTGTTTCACTACAGCGATTCGAGTGGCTTAGAGGTAGACGCGATCGTTCAAAAGCGGAGTGGCGACTGGGCGGCGTTCGAGGTGAAACTTGGCATGGGGAGGGTCGACGAGGCCGCGTCCAACTTGAAGGCGATGGTCAATCGACTCGATGAGAAAAGGGTTGGAAATCCTAAGTCGTTGAATATCATCGTGGGTACGGGCCTTAGCCATATCCGCCCAGATGGCGTGAACGTTATATCGCTCGCTTCTTTGGGTATTTAATGCGGTCGTGGACAATTACGCCACACCACGTAATGCAGTATATCCCTCTTGGGTAATACCATATCATTCGCGTGGCTTGAAGCGATTTTCGAGTCCCGATACCGCGTGTGGCTTTCGCCTCCTGCCTTCGCGGGTTACTTGAACGTGTACCGCAAGCTAAGCGCGAATCCGCTGTACCAGTAGTCGTTGTAGTCGTTCGAGAAGTTGAACGCGGGCTTCCAGTCGAGTGACAAGCAGAAGGGAGCACGGGGGAAGGTGTACTCGAGTCCCCCGATCAAGTCGGCCCCGATCAGAAACGCGCTTTTATACCGGTCTCTATCGTGATAGATGCTGCCGATGTGTGCACCGATACCCACGTACCAGTCCAGTCCCGGTGCATCAGGCACCGGTTGTTGGTACTCGTACATTCCCGTTAGATGGAAGTGACGCGGAGAGACGGAAAGAAGGAACTCCGCGGCGCTGGATGGTGCCATGAAGTGTTTCAACGTCAAGCCGTTTTCGTACCCCAGGCGAATACCAAACGCGCTCTTGTAGCTCTGTGCGCTCAGCGTGGAAGTGAAGATCGTGAACGCCGCGATGAGGAGTCCCGCGACAAACAGTTTTTTACTTTTCATCATTATTCGTTTTTTTGTGTGATTATTCCAATATTGAGGGTTCAGCGTGCTGGAACCTTGTTTGCTTAGAGTGATTCTTCCCAAAGAGGTTTAATCGCCTATCGGTGATTTTTCGGTTATTTTTTAATCCCACGGTTGGTGATTCGGTTGGTTATTCATTTATCATTCGTTGGGTGATTAGTTTGTTAATTCAGTTAAACTTCCGGTCGGCTTTTGTTTAATTGTCTCTATTTCAGGTGGGTTTTGCCCGTTGCTTGCAAGTAGCACTTCCTGCAAAGAGGGCGGTACTCTTCGGTTT
This sequence comes from Bacteroidales bacterium, assembly GCA_012838585.1. Classification (GTDB taxonomy): domain Bacteria; phylum Bacteroidota; class Bacteroidia; order Bacteroidales; family Dysgonomonadaceae; genus Proteiniphilum. Next base: position 372 of record DUPB01000229.1, on the reverse strand, counting down.
CACCTAACAACACCTGCTTATCGTTTTCTACCAGACGATGCGAGTAGTTGGCCAGTCGCCCGCACTCCACGCATATCGCGTGCACTTTTGTCACGTCGTCTGCCACGGCGCACAGCGCGGGAATGGGGCCGAAAGGGTTCCGTTTAAAATCCATATCGAGTCCCGCCACGATTACCCTTGCTCCTTGGTCGGCCAGCTGCAGGCAGACCTCTACCAACCCCTGGTCGAAGAACTGCGCTTCGTCGATCCCCACCACCTCCGCCTCCGAGGAGAGCAGCAAGATGTTGCTCGAATGTTCCACCGGGGTAGAGAGAATGGTATTCCGGTCGTGCGACACCACTTCGGCCGCGGAGTACCTCGTATCCATTGCCG
>DUPB01000024.1 GCA_012838585.1 Bacteroidales bacterium | reverse complement strand
TTTCTCTATTTATTAAATTGTTATTACTGTTGTTTTTTGCTTTCGAATGATTGCAGCCAATCACAGAAGCTGCAATAATTACTACCAAAAAGATGTACTTAATAGCCTTCATAATTGAAAATTTAATAGTTCATTAAAAATAGACTATTCACTTTAACGAAGCAGATATAAAATAGTTTGCGCTATTTAGAATGAAACTTAATAACACGAACAAAAAAATCAGTCTGGATGATTACAAACCCAGACTGACAAACAGTTTCAGAGAATCAATAGATTATTCTTATTCAGGTTAATTGTTTTCTATAACCTTAACCGATTCAGCATTGATACTATAAAAACGGGTAACTCCACCGTTAACTGTTACTTCAAGTAGTCTTCCGTTAGAGCAACCCAGTAGGTGGCGCCACGGCTAAGCATTTCTTGGTTGAACACGTACTTGGGGTGATGCACCATAAAGGTGTCGCCATTGCCAATCATGCAGTAAGTCCCGTCTTTCTCTTTCAGCATGAAGGCAAAGTCCTCACTACCCATGTAAGGATGCATATTTTCCACCACATTCTCTTCACCGAAGGTGGCTTTTGCCACGTTAACCGCCCATTGCGTGTTTTCGGGCGTGTTGACCAGTACCGCTCCCGCCACGCCTTCGCGGATTTCATAAGCGCAGTTAAATGCTTCGGCCTGCGCTTTGGTAATCGTGCGAATTTTGTCAAGCACCATCGTGCGAAGGTCGGACTCCATATTACGGATGCTCAACCGCAAAATGGCTTTCTGCGGAACAGCGTTGCCCGCTACACCCGACTGAAAAGCCCCCACGTTGACCACAGAGTTTTTCCATGGCGACACGTTGCGGCTCACGATAGTTTGCAGTGCCATGACCAGCGAAGCACCGCACACCAGCGGGTCGATGCTCAGCTCCGGCATCGAACCGTGTGAGCCTTTACCCGTCAGCTCAATCTCCCAGTTATCCACGGCAGCCATCGTTTCACCTTCACGGAAGTGGAATTTCCCGAGCTCCAAACCCGGCATATTGTGCATCCCGTACACCGCGTCAACGGGAAAACGTTCGAACAGCCCATCGGCGACCATTGCCGGTGCCCCTTCCATCGTCTCCTCGCCCGGTTGGAAGATCAGCCGGACCGTTCCGTTAAAGTTTTTAGTTTCCGCCAGGTATTTTCCCGCGCCAAGCAACATCGTGGCATGGGCATCATGTCCGCAAAGGTGCGACCACCCCTCTACCTTACTCTTGTAGGGCAAATCGTTGTCTTCAAGGATGGGCAACGCGTCGAAATCGGCACGCATGCCAATGGATTTCTTTCCGTCACCCACAGTCAAAGAAGCTACTACACCCGTTCCGCCAACGCCTTCCACCACATCGTAACCCCACGATTTCAGTTTATCGGCAATGTATTTCGCCGTGTTCGGCGTATCCATATTCAGTTCGGGATTTTGGTGCATGTAGTCCATCCACTCTTTCATCTCAGGTTGAAGTTTTGCAACTCCGGCTAATAATCTTTCGTTCATAATGTTTTGAGTTTTTATGGGTTTGATAGTTTATATTATCAAGATTTATTCATGTTCCTCGTAATAGTAGGAATAATCGATGCCTTTCATAAACATTTCGCGACTATTGATTTCGTCGGTAAGGGCATTTTTTAATAACGCTTTCAACATATCACTATTAACAGCACTTTTTACCATGGCGTTCATATAGTCGTTCTTATCTATTTTGCTCCAATCCACACAACGTTTTAGGCTTTGTTTCAACATCATGTCTAACCAAATGCGGGTGCTCCTGCCGTTGCCCTCCATAAACGGGTGAGCTATATTCATTTCAACGTATTTCTCTACAATTTCATCAAATGTGTTTTGGGGCATTCGCTCAATTTGTCGTAATGTGTTGTCTAAAAAATGAACCGTGGCAAACTGAAATCCTCCCTTCGAAATGTTTTTTTGCCGAATTTGTCCTGCAAAATCGTAAAGACCCCCGAATAAATAGGCGTGAATTTGTTGTAACCCTTTTGTTGTACCGACTTCTATACTGTGCATCAACGAACTCTCAAACAGTGCGTAGGCTTTAGTTTTGCTTTTCCCATCGATGCTTTCATCGCTGTACGTGAACCACGCTATAAATCGGTTGGCTTTGGTGGAAGGAAATTGCTTGCCAAGGGCGATAACACCATCGTAATCAAGCACATTTGACTGTCGCATTTTTCCATCGGGCGACTTTAATTTGAACTGGGTAGTGTTACTACCCAGTTCATGTCCTTCTTTTTTAAGCTTGGCCTTCAGATACTTCCAGTAATTTCTTGTTTTGTTATAATCGTCCTGATCGGTAAGCACAGCCACAATATCCAGCACGGAAAACCACCATTTACTGTTTTCCTCGTCCCAAACAGCACGCACCTCGCGGTCATCAAAAAAACGGATGGATATTTTGGTGTTACTCATAATTACACATCTTCTGTTTTGTCGTTATCATTTAAAATAAATGCTTAAGAATGTTTTTATAAAGACAACTACAATTTCTTCATTTTTTCCATTATTATAGTTCAAATTCACTTCGTTGTTAACCTGTACTAGACGTAAACTCACGAACAACTTACCTACACCCTCGCAAACTTTCTCTAATCCGTTCAAATTACGTGGGATTGCCGCAGAAGTGATGGAGTTACTTGCAATCGTAAAGAAGCTTTTTTTCTTTTCAGGGATTCGCGCTTTGCTTTATCGCCTTAAACAATTTCACTTCGAAATAAAGTGCCGCGATAGCCAGCACCGTAAATATGGCAACTTTTGTTATCAGCGCTTCAATCGGTAATGCTACTCCAAAATGAATCTGAAACAGCGTTTGTATTATAACCATTAATCCCACGAATATGCCAACGGTCAGCATGATGGCCAGTAAAATATATCCCATTCTCTTCTCCTTGTTAAGTAAATAGATACAAACAAAGCAGAGGGGAGATATTAACCCCATATCCAGTACGTAGGTGATTTCTGTTGTATATACTTCAATTAATGCCAATGACCTGCCGTTAGCTAGGGATACTAGAATATCCGGCAACCAGGCGACAAACAGAGCAATTCCTGAAATAATTAAAAATGTATTGATACCTTTTCGGGAAAGGGTAATCTTGGTATTGATTTGAATTTGAGATATGCCGATAATCAATCCGAAGAAACTTAACCCGAATAACCCTATGTAAATCAAATGTAAGAAATTGTATGTAACCCCAAAGGCTATACTTGTCGAGTAGTATGCAAATAGTGCAAGGATTGCCGTTAAAAACAGCTCTGTGCTGGTACTGTTTCTCCGATAATCCAACAGCAGGGCGATTATTAATGCAGGAACACCGATGAACAATATGGCACAATCTGTTCCTTTAAATATCGGAGCCATGAACAGCGAATCATGTTTATACAATCCGTTCCCGAAAATTGTTACAGAGTCGCCATATTGATTGATAAAGGTATACGCTTCACCTCCATCAGAATAAAACAGTCCAAATGAAGTCGCGATGACTGACAAAACAGCGATTAAAACGGATATAATGTATAATGTGCGTTTCATCTTATCTCTTTTATACCTGAATGTATACCAACTTGCTTATCCTCCTTACAAAACAACTCTTCTGATCCAGCCAAATGGCATCGACTTGTTGTGGTTCCATTGGGGATATTTACAATTATAAAGATACTACTTTTTCCAATAAATCATCAAAAAACCCGAGAGTTTCAATTCGATTGACACTCTCGGGTTTAATTATTAATTAATCCTTACTTCTATCCAAAGAGGAGAAAGTTGGAGAAGGGCTTTACTTTAAATATTTCGCTAAAAATCCCATCATGGCTTTATAGAAATCGATGCTGTTTTCTTCGTGTGCAAAGCCATGTCCTTCGTTATATTTTACCATATAGGGTACATCTACACCTTTTGCACGAAGTTGCTCCACGATTTGGTCACTTTCGTTAATATTTACGCGTGGATCGTTGGCTCCCTGCACTACAAAGAGCGGTGATTTAATTTTATCAATCTGATACGCGGGCGAAACTTCTTTCGCGATGGCAGCCTCTTCTTCATTATCGACATCGTACCAGATCTCTTTCAGCATATCCAAATAGGGTTTCCAGTATTCAGGAATAGAGTTCATAAAGGTGAATATATTCGACACTCCCACGTAATCCACACCACAAGCGTATAATTCCGGTGTTTTTACCAATCCCATCAATGTTGCGTATCCGCCGTGGCTTCCGCCGTAGATGGCAATCTTCTCTTTATCTACCCAGCCCTGCTCAATCACATGTTTTACACCATCTTCCACATCGTCCATCACTTTTCTTCCCACTTGCTTGAAACCCGCTTTCAGGAACTCTTTTCCATAACCGCCGGATATTCGGAAGTTGACTTGAAGCGTAGCATAGCCACGACTGGCAAAAAGCTGTGTCTCAGGGTTGAAACCCCAACTGTCACGAATTCCTTGCGGACCACCATGCGGATTTACAACCAGCGGCACCTTTTCACCTGCCAAAGCTTCTTTGGGCAACGTGATGTAACCGTGAATAGTGAGTCCGTCGCGACTGGTGAATGTAATCGGGCGCATTTCAGCCATGTCAGCCTCTTTAAGCTGCGGCATTAAGTCGTAAAGCAGCGAGAATTGTTTGGTTTTATTATCGTATTGATAGTATGTACCGTATAGCTTATCACTTTGAACAACTATCAAGAATGTGTTTTCATCGTCATCCGCGTCAACAACATAGAACTCTTTTCCTGGAAACTCTTTCTCCATCTGTTTGCTGAAACTTTTAAAGAAATCACTAACGGGCGTGATAACGTACTTTTCTCCGTTGTAGGCAAAATAGTCGATTTCATAATTTCGCTTACGGCTGCGGCTCATGCTCGATACATCGTAATCAGTATTAGAGAAAACCTCCTTTACAATGGCATTTTTCTTGAAGTCATACAGGACGATACGCGCTTTGTCCGAATCAAGATTGGTAACTACATAAGCTTCGTCAGGGTTGTCACCTGCATAGTTAAATCCTACAATACTGAAAGTATCGTACCATTTCATCTGTTTTACAAGCTGAAATTCACCTGTAGTCAGATCTTTGTACCACTGTTCAGTTTCTACACCGTTTACCAGGCGAGTATATCCCCGAAGGTTGCCATCTTTGTCAAAGTCATATCCTTGAATCGGGTTGGCAATATCTTTGTTCTCATAAAGCTGTTCTATTTCCCCGGTAACGATATTCAGTTTGTAAGGCTCAAAAACTTGCTTGTTATTCTTGTTCATCATAACGATAACAAAATCTTTTTGGTCCTTCAAAATGTTGATAATACCCGCTTGAACTCCTTCATACGGTGTTAAATCCACGTTGTTTGACCCGTCGATATTGACCGCGTGAATATGGTACTGCTCATTTCCGCCCTGGTCCATCACATAGAGAATTCGCTCGTTGTTTTTCCAGAAATAACCGCGAATCAACTCATCTTTCTCTTCCAAAACACGGGTAACCTCTCCGGTGGAAATTTCCTTCACGTACACGTGGTTTTTCGTGGTTCCATCTTCCTTTTCGGTGTAAGACATGTATTTGCCATCGGGCGATAGTTGGAATGAACTGGCTTTAGGACGTGAAAAATAATCTTCCACTTTGTACTTGTAATTACCCGTGTCATAGGATACAAGTTTCTGCAAATCTTCATCAGACGACACTAAGTCAGGATTTCCGGGCAGTTTGCTTTCAAACTTATTCAACGTCAGCGGAAACTCCTGTCCCATCTGTTTGAAAGTGCCTTCAATACTCTCGGCATTCAAAGTGCCTTCATAGGTAGCTTGTAAGGCTGCCATATCAAGGGTTAATGTATTGCCGTCAACTTCAGTTTTTTCGACCGGAATTCCCGCTGCGCCTTGCATGGGAACATCCAGCGTGGTAGCGTAAGTGCCACCCTCTTCCGTGATATGGAAAACAAGCTCCAACTCTACTCCCTGAACAGAAATAGCCCCTTTCCAATCACCAACAAATTGTTGTGCATTGATCATCATAGTTGTAAAAACTAATGTGGCTAAAAAGCCGATTCTTTTGATTTTCATACGATTATTTTATTAAAATGTTTCAGTGTATGGATCCTTTTCCCTATACCCCTTCTATCACGTATAACTCACGAATGTGGTTTTTGATTTTTTTAAAATTGCCCCGCATAATCGGCAATACAATTAAAGAAAGCACAGCAGCAGATGTGCCTAATCCCGTGAAAAATCCATTGAAAAAACTGGTTACATCAGATTCCGGGAGGTAGCTAATAATCAAATTTCCGATAAAACCAATCGCCATCAATAAAAGAAACATATTCCTGCTCGCGTTATAAATTTCTTCTACACGCAAAGCGTGAGTGATATGACTTAAGGTTTTATTTTCCGATGAAAACCCACCGTCAACCGTTTTTTTCCGTAGATAAATCCAATTTCTGCATTTCCCTACATTTTCAATATTGGCCTCTTTTAAGAAGTCAATATAGTTTTTACTTTTAAGCGTGTCTGGTTCTTCGTCCAATAACTCTAATTTGTACTCGTATTCATTGGGCTCTCCCTTTTCAAAAAGATACCTGAATGAGCTGCCTTTAATCAGCTGCCACCCCTCCGCCGACATCTTGTTCAGCCATTTTTCTTCTTTGTCATATTCCCAAACAAAGAATATTTTATAAACCTTCTTTTTCATCTCTGTATATTTTATTTATTAAAGAAACACATACACGGAACCTGCAAGCAATAATTTCCTTGCCCTTGAGCGTTATCTCAAAATCGCTGTTTCTAGGAAAATTATCGTTTAATGATATTATTGCCATTTCTTACCAATTCTTCTAAACGACTTAATTCAATCTTTGCCACCTCTTTGCCAAGCGAAGTTATCTCATACTCTTTCCTGCGGCTACCTTCTTCCACAGGCAGCTCGACAATCCATTTTTTATCAAGTAAAGATGACAAAGCACCATAAAGCGTTCCCGCGGAGAGTTTTAATCTACCCCCGGTCATCATTTCAGTTTCCTGCATAATACCATAGCCATGTAGTGGTTTGTGCAGGACAAGCAGAATATAAAACACCGCTTCAGTCAATACAATATTTGTTTCACTTACCATTATCGCTGCTCGTTATATTGTTACACGTTATATCGGATGACGATACAAAGATAGGCGATATAACAATAAAAACAATAGACCCTATGTTAAAAGAAATTAATTCGCCCAATGTTTAACTTATACTTTACTGAAAAAAAATCGTGCCTCGGTTGTAAGTTCTCACCGAGGCACGATTTTGTTATTAATATATGATTTTACTTATCTATCTGTTTTTTCTTATCCGGTATGAGTTTAACCACCGTGATAATCACCAGAATGGCCAAGAGCAGGCAGAAAGCAAGCCCCAGCATGGCACCTTGACGGATAGCCACGTTGTCTTGTCGCCCTGTAAAGTGTATGATCTTGTTCAGCCAAGCAATCGGCTCTGCCCTGGAAGAGACGGCCGTGTAGATTCCCGCGGCTATGGCAACCCCAAAACTGGTACCTAAAGATGATGCCATCTTGAAAATCCCCGCACCGCTACCGGCCTGGCTATCGGGCAAGTTAGAGAGGGCAGCATCTGTAGCGGGAGTGGCAAAGAAGGCCAAACCCAACCCAAAAAGTGAATAGGCTACCACCGCCAACACAACATACTGTCCGGTCATTATCTGCGTCTGCATCAGCAATATGATAGCTGCACTTATGATTAACGCCCCCCATATAATCGGTTTCTTTGCTCCGAACTTCTGCAATAGCTTTTCACCCAAGCGGATAAACGAGATTACCATGATGGCAAAGCCCAACGTGAGCAAACCGGCTTCCATGGCCGAAAACTGTGCACCTCGCTGCATTAACGTGAGTGACACGATAAGCAATCCTGCTGTCCCGTTAATAAAGAAGTTGGCCAACGTGGCACCGGTAAACACCTTATTTTTGAACAGCCCCAAATCCACGAACGCGAACGGAACCTTCATTTCAATCCGGATGAACAGGTATCCAAACACGAGGGCAATAGCTAATAAAACAATGGTAATCCAGCTTGTCCAGCCGAATTTATTCCCGTTGGTTATAAAAACCTGCAAGGCAACCATCGCTATCATGAACATAACAATTCCACCCCAGTCGATTTTGTACTTACCTGCTCCCTCACGGCTATTCTCAGGCAACTCTTTCGTCAAAAACAGGGCGATAACCGCCACGATGATGGCGAAGAAGAAAATCCAGCGCCATCCCAGGTTAGACGCGATAATGCCCCCCGTGAGCGAGCTTAACCCCGATCCGCCAAACGTACCGATTGACCACAGGCTAATGGCACGCTGACGCTCTTTGCCATCCCAGAAGATCTTGATCATCCCCAGGCTCGTGGGCATCACGAAAGCGGCAGAAAGCCCTTGTAAGGCCCTCCCCACTAACAGCATCGGCACCGCAAGGTCTCCTTTGGGTGACAGGCCCACCAAGAGCGAGCCGGCAATTGCCAGATACAATCCTATTTTGAAAATTTTTACCCGTCCTATACTGTCGGCCAAGCCTCCAATCACGACGATGAAGATTCCGGAGAAGAGTGCGGCGAGCGATACGGCGATATTCATCGTGTTTGCATCCATGCCCAGCGCTTCAGTCATCACTGGCGAAACGTTCATCATCGAGTTGGCGAAAAGCCAGAAAGTTAAAACGGCCAGGATAAAGCCAATAAGCACTTTATCTGTTCCTTTGTACGATGTTGTTTCCATTGCTCTGATTTTTATTTATTTAAACGTGTAAGGAATGATCAAGTTCGCACCCACCAAAAAATGAAATTGCTCGGAAAGCGGGTTGTAGGCAATTTTCGTAAACAGGGGCATCGTGATTGGCTCATAAAGTCGAAAATTGTACTGCAGCTTCAGTTCCAGGTTGTTCACACCACCTTTCTCACGGTGATACAAGCCCTTCCAAGGTGTAACGCCAACCCCTCCCCAAACGCTGAAATCATTCCAACGATGGGAATAGGATAGCTCGGCGTAGGTAGTAAAATTACGCTTCCCTTCGGCGTTAGGGTCTTTCCCGGCAACCAGAGTGGTCCATTTCAAAGAGAGCGGGAACCAAGGCAGTTGATAAGATACCACCGCGTCCACGAAGTGGTTAGAGGTGGTCAACCCGAAATCGAAAGGCTTGGCATCGCTCGTCCAAAGTTTCTTGCCGGGAGAGTAGATGTCCCAAACGCCAATCCATAAGTTTTTCACGGGCGAGAAAGAGATCCACGGTATCACGGCTTTGTAAACACCGTCAAAGGATCCAGCAGCAAACAGACCCATGTTCCAGTTCTTGTTTAAAAACATAATGCTCGGCTCAAAGGCAGGCGCTTCACCAAACAAAGGCCCCTTGCCAAGGCCGCGCCAATAGTGCTGCGTAACGTATTGAACGTTACCCACGACCGTCCAATTGTCGTTTCGTTTCTCACCTTGCGAATAGGCTTGTAAAACGAACAACGATATAAGGGAGTAAACAACAACCGCTTTTTTCATATGACTATTTAACCTTTATATTTCAACATGGAACTTTTTACAATTTTACCAAACATCCGCACAAGGCGATTCACAAAAATAATTAATTGGTTTAATTTCTGCTAAAAAAAGTCATTATTTTTAGCTGAACCGTACAAAAAAAAGGATTTTAAGCTGACATTGGTACCAAAAAGGGGTAAGTTCTTCACTCCCCGTAGATCAACTCTTTGCTCAGCAGCGTTATATTCGTGA
>DUPB01000228.1 GCA_012838585.1 Bacteroidales bacterium | reverse complement strand
TGACAATACGCTCCTCGTGGAAAATGCACTCCCCGTAGGAAGTGTGTTCCCCGTGAGCAACATGCCTTCCGCAAACAACACCCCCCCCAGGAAAAACACCCAGAGAAGGCAAAAGATTTTCTTTCCCCTTTTCATTGGCTTACTCGTATGCTATTCATCCTAACGCTCATGAAGAGCGATGCCACTCAGCTACCTCTCGGTACCCAGAATCTCATCCAGTAGGTAAGGGACACCGGAAAGCTTATCCAAGTACCAGAGCACGTACCTGATATCGACTGAGACGCATTTCGACATCCCCTCCTGGAAATAGTAGCTCGACGCGAGCGACTCCTTATTGCCATCGAAAGCCAACCCGATAAGTTCACCCCGGGCATTCAGCACCGGGCTGCCGGAGTTGCCTCCCGTGATGTCGTTATCGGTCAAAAAGTTAACATAAAGCTGTCCTTTATCCCCGTACTCGCCCCAATCGCCGTTCTGAATCAATCGCAGCGTCGACTCATCGAACGAGAAATCGTAGTCGCCCGGATTATACTTATCCAAGATACCCTGGGTGGTGGACTGGGCAGCGCAATAGATACCATCGGAGGGATTAATACCCGCGATCTTCCCGTAGGTGATCCTCATGGTGGAGTTGGCGTCGGGATATTGCAGTTCACCTGCTTCCATCCTTTTCTGATACAGTCTCCTCGCGTATTCCGCATCGAGCGTATAAAGCTGGCCCGTCTCCTCGAGGTTAACATTCTGCTCTTGCCTGAAATCCATGATCTTCACGTCGGCAGCCAGCTTGACGGCCGGGTCATCGAAGAACTTCGCGATATGGCTTTCATCCCGCGTGTGCGCCTTGAACTTCTCCGGGTGCAACATGATCGACTGCCCAAACACCTCGTTCATCATGGCGAAGTAGTCGGTACCGTGCCTTTCGTGCAACTCGCAGGTGTAGGTTCCCCAATACTTTTCCGGCACGTTCTCAAAGAAGAGGCCCAACTGGTACTCCATCAGATCTCTCTCCACGCGCACGTCGTACTCCTCGTACAATGCCTCCACCCGCTTCACAAACTTGTTAAAAGCTTCAGGGTTACTATCGTGGTTGCGCAAAGTATTGATCCTATGGCCAATGGCGATAAAACCCTTACCCGACACCAGAGATTGTCGGTAGTAGTTGATGTATTGTTCAACCTCTTCAGCACTGCTATAGGCCGTTTGAAGCTGTTGCAAAAAAGAATCGTCACCGGCAAATAAACGTCTCTCCTCCGCCTGTTTCTTCTCTACCACATCAAACCTTCGCAGGCAGGTAACCTCACCTTCAAGCATCTCCTGCACATTGCTAAGACCAAAGAATATGTTGGCGTACTTCAGGCGAACCAACGGGTCTTTATCCATCCATTTTCGGATGATCTCCATTTTCGCCTTCATCGCGTTTGCCGAGATGGGGCTCGACACCCTCTCGGCTAGATCTACCTTGAATGAGGAGCTATACCTATCGGTCCTTCCAGGGAAGCCGATGACCATGGCGTAGTCGTTCTCCCGAATTGGCTTTCGAGCTACCCGGAGAAACCGTTTGGGCACAATAGGCCTGTTACCCTCCAAATAGTCTGCCGGTCGCCCATGCTCATCCCCGTACACCCGGTAGAGGGCAAAGTCGTTTTTATGCTGTGGCCACTCCCAGTTATCGATATCGCCCCCAAAGGAGGCCACCTGTACCGGTGGAGCACCCACGAATCGGATATCGGTATACCGGTCATAGTAGTACATGTAATACCTCGACCCGCTCCACATGGAGGCACAGGAGGCCTCGTGACCACTCTGCGCGGAGTGACGCCTTTCGATGATGCTATAAACCCTACGCATACCGCTGGGTTGCCGGATACTGTTCAAGGAATCACGGATCTGATTGATCTCCTCGGTGCAATCGACCACCTTGCGGAGAAAGTAGACCGACTTTCCCTTGATGGGAATTTCCTCAGAGGGGGTGGCCGCCCAGTAACCGCTCTCCAGGTAGTTGTTTTCGGGCGTGCTCAGTTGATAAATGTCGTCATAGGCACAATGGTGATTGGTAATCAACAGCCCTTGGTTGGAAACCATGCTGCCGGTGCAGCCGAAGTCCAACGCCACCACCGCGTCTTTGAGAGACGACTCCGTCTCGCTGTAGATTAGCTTGGTGTTGATTTTCAACCCCTCGGCCCGCATCTTTTTCTGCAAGCCCTTGTTCAACTCGTGGATGAGCCACATCCCCTCGTCTGCCACCACGATGGCGTGGGCAGACAGTAACCACAGCAAAGCCAATAAAGGCGCTATCCTCCTCATACCTTGCCTCTTCTATCGATCAAACTTCATGCGCGCTTCCACCTCGTTGATGGATCCATCCTTCATCTTTACCTGCCAGGTCTCCTTCTGCAGCACCTGCCACAACGCCTCTTCAGAGATGACAGAAGGAACGTACCGTATCCTAATGGTGGGCTGGTCATCCACTTCGTCAAGATAGGTATCCATGCTTAGTATCCCGTCTGTAAGCGACAGGTAGCTGGAGAGGTAAGGCATATTCCTCGACACGATGGGTCGGCTAAGCGTAGGATACGGGATAATCAGCTCGGTGGAATCCCTTCCCCCGAACTCCTCGTTATTCTTTTTGTAGACCATGCTGTAGCTGTTAAACTGGCGTTCAAGTAGCTCCCGCCTGGTGATGGTATCCACCTCGTTGCTCAGGCTCACGAACTCGTAAGCCAACTTGATCGTGTTCTCTTTGCCGTCCGCGGTCTGGATCACCAACTCCGGCTTCTCTACCACCTCCTTCAGGAAATCTTTATCTATCGGCTCCTGAAGCCCCATGAAGAGCCTCACCGTGAGGGGGCAAGAGAATTCGGTTTCCACTCCGAAGTACTTCTTTCCCTCCTGCTGCCTGAGTTGCATCCCCAGGTAGTTAGGATCGAGGCTATCGTACATCTTCTCCGTGAAGAGGGTGATCACTTTGATGAGGCTGTCGCTCTTCTCCGGTCGGGCAATGGTAAACTTTGACGGCACGTATATAGCTCCCCGGATAGCCTCCTCGTTGGTCTGCGCGGGATCGTACTTGATGTTGGCCTTATGCCGTCTCACGAACGTGGCTACACCGTAGACGCCCGGCACCCGTTGCAGTTTGGCCGAAAAGGCTTTGGAGCTGCCGTAACATTTCACGGATCGCAAACCGTCGAGTTCCAAGGTAATTAAGGCACCATGTTTCGATTCATCGCCCCACTTCTCATCGATGGTCGGCAACTCCCACTTGGCACCCAGCAACAGCGCCAGCGCGAAGAGCACCACCGTGAGGATGGCGGGCAACCAGCGAAGCGACTTCCTCTTGTTGAATGTAAGCACGTTGGTAGGACAAGCGGCAATACACTCGCCACAGAGCGTGCAATCCACATCTTTTACCACCAGGCTCTTATCGACCGGCAGGTTGTAAGGGCACTTTTTGGCACAGAGACCGCAGTCGGTACAACCCTCTTCCTCACGGTACACCTTGATCAACGGGAAGTACTTGGGCTTCATCAGGATGACTTCCGCAAAGTAACCAACAACGCAGACCGCTATCAGCAGGTAAACCCACGGGAGGGTCAACCCGAACAGGTGCAACACCACGTAAATCAAGACAATACCGACAAACAGCAAGGTAAACTTGAAAAGGTTGCTGAGCGCACCCAGCGGACAGATATATTTGCACCAAAACATCTTGATGAAGAAGCCGCCTAAGAAGAGGAGCGCGAGCGCCGTCCAGGCCATCCACGCGGTAATCTCACCTTTCATGCCGGTAGCCACCGCGTAATAGGGATCGAAATTCTTGCAGAACAACTCAGAGCTGGAGAGCGTCATGTAAAAGATGATAAACAGCAGGATGTATTTTACCGACCGCAACAGTTTATCGCCTATGCTGCCGTACCGGATTTGAAATCCCTTGATTTTAATTTTCTCCCTCAGCCGATACAGGTACTCCGAAACCCATCCCAGGGGGCAAAGGTAACCGCAAAAAAGCTTGCTGAACAGGATGACCCCAACGGCCAGCACGATCCCCATCATGATCTGCACCATGGTCATGCTGCATGCCATAGAGCCTCTTGTGAGGTAGGTACCAAACGTCTGCAATCCACCGAACGGACAATAGGCCTCCGGGGCGGAATTGGCAAACGTAAAGACACCGGTAACCGATAACACGATAGCGACCAAGGCACTCCATAAAATAATGTGCCTCAGCCAGTTTCTTTTGAATGTCTTGGAAAATAATTTCATGATGTAATGCAGTTTAGAATACTTTTGCAGCCCTATATACCACACGGCTTTAAATAATATCTGCAATCCACAACTTGTGGAATTTCAGAAAACCCCCAAAGCGGTGCGATTTAAAAATTATTGCTTGTCCCTAACGAGAAATAAGACTTGGAGAGGAACTTTGCCACCTGGACGTAGAACGTGTTCACTGCGAACTCCTGGCCATACTTGACCGGATACACCTTAAAGGCCCTATCGCTCCGCAATCTGTTATAATCGGCAGTCACGGTGAAGTTATACCACCGGCCGCTGTTCTTATAACAAAACCTATAATGCTCCTTATCATAAACCGTTTCTTTTGCATGATTCAACCTCTGTTTGAATGGTTAATTGTAGTTACAGTCACTAGGATATGAATTAGTGCATAGAGCTACTCTCCTTTCAAGACCATTTTAACTTGATACAAGAGCGCAATACCTTGGCTAAAGTACACTTTTCTCGTGTACTGACAAAGAAAAGCAGCAAAAAAGGAAAAAAGAAATAAAAAAGGGTCAAGAGGAAACAAGAGGGAAGGGGAAGGGAAGCCCCTGGAAAGTATAGGGAATCATGCGGGTCAAGAGGTGGGAATAGGCCAAGTAAAACGAAAGGTAGAGATCCCAAGGATGGGGATATCCCTCCCCTAAACGAGAAGAGCCCGGTCGCGGGATCTACTCCCGGCCGGGCCCTAACTGTAAGGGACGGCGGCTACCTACTCTCCCGCGGGGTGCGCAGTACCATCGGCGCCACTGGGCTTAACTTCTCTGTTCGGAATGGGAAGAG
>DUPB01000227.1 GCA_012838585.1 Bacteroidales bacterium | reverse complement strand
AGGTGAGCGGCTACCCCTCTATCTTAGGGGGAAGGGTTAAAACGTTGCACCCGAAGGTGTTCGGGGGTATCCTCTACCGGCGCGAGAACGAGGCCGATAGGAAACAGGTCAAAGCGTACGATATTCCCTCCATCGATTTAGTGATCGTGGACCTATACCCGTTCGAGGAGACGGTGGCCGCGGGGGGGAGCGACGAGGAGATTATCGAGAAAATCGATATCGGCGGGATCTCCCTGATCCGGGGTGCCGCCAAAAACTATAAGGACGTGCTGGTGGTCGGCTCGAAGAACCAATACGGGCCGCTGTTGAACCTTTTGAAGGAGAAGGGGGGCGAGTCCAGCTTGGAGGATCGCCGCCGCTTCGCGAGAGAGGCCTTCAAGGTCTCATCGGGTTACGATGCCGCCATTTTCCGTTACTTTGATGGTGAGGGGGGGACGGCGTGGCGCGTTGGACTGGACCAGTGCAAGCCGCTTCGCTACGGCGAGAACCCGCACCAACAGGGGGTGTTCTACGGCGACTTTGACGCGCTGTTTGAGCAACTTCACGGCAAGGAGGTCTCCTACAACAACCTGCTGGATATTGACGCGGCCGTGTCGCTGATAGGTGATGTGAAGGAGACGGCGCTCGCGATACTCAAGCACAACAACGCCTGTGGCATGGCGTGCCGACCCACCGTGAAAGAGGCGTGGGACGCGGCCTTGGCTGCCGACCCGGTATCGGCTTTCGGGGGTATCGTGATTACCAACCGGCCCGTGGACAAGCTGGCCGCCGAGGCGATCAACGAGATATTCTTCGAGGCGATTATCGCTCCGGGATACGACAAAGAGGCGCTGGATATTTTGACGCAGAAGAAAAATCGTATCATTTTGATACAGAAGTCGCAAGAGAACGTACTTCAGCACAAGCAGTACCGCTCCGCGTTGAACGGTGCACTGGTGCAGGATGTGAACAACAGCGTGCAGGGTGTAAGCGACCTCAAGGTGGTGTCTGACAGGAAGCCCTCTGACCGGGAGGTGGAGGATCTGCTGTTCGCCAACATCCTGGTGAAACATACCAAATCGAACGCCATCGTGCTGGTGAAAGATAAGCAACTGATCGCGAGTGGTACCGGGCAAACCTCGCGGGTGGACGCGCTGAAGCAGGCGATCGAGAAGGCGAACAGCTTTGGCCTCGACCTGAAGGGGGCGGTCATGGCGAGCGATGCGTTTTTTCCTTTCCCGGATTGCGTGGAGATAGCACATCAAGCCGGTATCACGGCCGTGATACACCCCGGTGGCTCCATCCGTGACGCGGAATCGGTGGAGTTCTGCAACCGGAACGGCATGGCAATGGTGACCACCGGTATCCGTCACTTTAAACATTAATAAGGAACAAATTGAAATAGATACTATGGGCTTATTTTCATTTACGCAGGAGCTGGCCATGGACCTTGGAACCGCCAACTCCGTCATCGTGAACAACGCGGGGAAGATCCTGCTCGACGAGCCATCTATCGTCGCGCTGGATCATAAAACCGATAAGATGATCGCGCTGGGGGAGAAAGCGAGACAGATGCACGGTAAGACGCATGAGAACATCCGAACGGTAAGGCCGTTGAGGGATGGGGTTATCGCGGACTTCGACGCGGCAGAGCAGATGATCCGGGGCATGATCAAGATGGCCAACAAGAATAAAAGGGGTTTCTTCGCGCCCACATTGAGGGTGGTCATCTGCATCCCCTCGGGAAGCACGGAGGTGGAGATCCGTGCGGTACGCGACTCGGCGGAGCACGCCGGGGGCAGGGACGTCTTCATGATTTTCGAACCCATGGCCGCTGCCTTGGGAATCGGGCTCGACGTGGAGGCACCGGAAGGGAATATGATCGTGGATATAGGCGGGGGAACCACGGAGATTGCCGTGATCTCGCTTGGGGGCATCGTCTCCAATAAATCGATCAAGATCGCGGGTGACGACTTCACCGAAGATATTCAGGACTACATGGGGCGTCAGCACAATATCAAGGTGGGCGACCGAACCGCCGAGCAGATCAAGATCAACGTGGGCTCGGTGCTGACGGAACTGGATGATCCACCCGAGGATTTCGTGGTGCATGGCCCCAATCGCATGACCTCGCTGCCCATGGATGTTCCGATCTCCTACCAGGAGATCGCGCACTGCATCGAGAAGTCGGTCACCAAGGTCGATTCGGCGGTATTGAGTGCCCTGGAGCAGACGCCTCCCGAGCTGTACGCCGATATCGTGCGCAACGGTATCCACCTTACAGGAGGCGGTGCACTGCTGCGCGGGCTTGACAAACGGTTGACCGAGAAGATCGGCATCCCGTTCAAGGTGGTGGAAGACCCCCTGCACATGGTGGCGAAAGGCACCAGCATCGCGCTGCGGAACATCGAGCGATTCGCGTTCCTGATGAGGTAAGGTGGGGCTAGCCAACAAAGGGATATTTGGACAAGTCAATAGTATGGAGCGTGGGAAAGGCGACTTGAGGGGTCACGTATGCGAAATCTTTTGAATTTTATTATTCGAAACAGTCACTGGCTGGTCGCGATCCTGCTGATCGCGTTCAGCTTTTACCTCCTGTTTTCGCATAACTCCTACCAACGAAGCGTCTTCCTCTCGTCGGCCAACAGGGTGGCAGGATGGTGCTACACAGCCCGGAGCAACGTCTCCTCGTTCTTTCACCTCAAGGGGGATAATCGGCGGCTGATGGAACGTGCCGCGCAATTGGAACAGGAGATCTACCTGTTGAAGGCGGAGATTGATCAGCTGACGGCCACCGACTCATCAAAGGTGGAGGCGTTCGTATTGGATACCATGGAGCAGTCGCGGTTCGAGTTTATCCCTGCTGAGGTGGTCAACCTAAGCTTCGCCGGCCCCAACAACTTCATCACGCTCAACAAAGGGGCACTGCACGGGGTGAAACCGGATATGGGGGTCATCTCGAGGCAGGGCGTGGCGGGGGTGGTCGCGACGGTCTCCAATAACTTCTCGATGGTCATCCCGGTGATTAACCCGAAGTTCAGGCTGAGTGCAAAGCTAAAGAATTCCGACAACTATGGTTCCATCTCGTGGGATGGGAGGGAGGTGCAACAGGCCCAACTGGGCGAGTTGCCCAAGCACGAGCTTTTCCAGCCGGGCGACACGGTGATAACCAGCTTCTCGCGCATCTTCCCCAAGCGACTGATCATTGGATACGTGAGCGACATAGGGGAGTCGAAGGATGATAACTTCAACACGTTCAATATCCGTTTGGCGACCGATTTCTACTCGTTGAGGGACGTGTTGATCATTCGGGACGCGTTTTACGAGGAGCAAAAAAAGCTCGAAGAGGAGGGACAATGAAAGTCAGTTATCTACATGAAGGGTTGTTGTTCCTGTTGCTGCTCCTGTTGCAGGTGTTGTTGCTGAGCAGGATAGCCCTCTTTGGCATCGTTACCCCGGTGGTCTATATCTACTTCCTGCTTAAGTTACCCATCGGGCGGAGCCCCTTCCACGTGATTATCTCGGGCTTCCTGCTGGGACTCGTGATCGATATCTTTCTCAACACGCCCGGGATGAACGCCGCGGCTACTACTATCGTGGCCGCGTTTAGAGGGTCTATCTTGAACCTGTTCTACGAACGGGTGGAGAACGATGAGTTCGTGCCCAATATTTATAGCGAGGCGGGGTCATTCGTTCGTTTCACCGTTTTTACCGTTGCCTTGCACCTCACCCTGCTCTTCTTCATCGAGTCGTTCACCCTCTTTAACTTCTTGAACACGTTGCTGCGGGTGGTGACATCGACCATCGTTTCGGTGGCCCTCATCCTGGCCGTGGATAGTTTAACATATAAGAAGAAAAGCGGTGATCAAGCGTAGTCCATTTTCCAGCCGGCAGTTTATTATCTCCTTGGTGGTGGTCGTCATCACGGCCATCTACATTGCCCGACTGTTCGACCTGCAGGTGTTAAACCCCCAGTATCGCGAGTACGCCGAGAGCAACGCCTTTTTCCGTAGAACGTTGTATCCCGCCCGGGGTGCCATCTACGATAGGAATGGGGAGCTGCTGGTTTATAACCGTCCCACCTACGACGTGATGATGGTGGTGCGGGAGATGAGCGAATTCGATACACTTGACTTTTGCCGGACGCTGAACATCGACCTGGAACGATTCCACGCTTTAGATGCCGAGATGAAAGACCGGCGACGGAACCCGGGCTACTCATCCTACACCCCGCAGCTGTTTATGTCGCAGCTCGACGTGGAGGAGTATGGCCTGTTGCAAGAGAAACTGTACAAGTTCCCGGGGATATATATTCGAAGTCGCACGGAGCGGCAGTACAACTACCCCAACATGGGACTGATATTGGGCTACGTGGCGGAGGTAGACCAAAACACGATCGCGGCCGACCCCTACTACGTGAGGAAGGACTACGTGGGTAAATCGGGTATCGAGCTCTCGCACGAAATTGACCTGAGGGGGGAGAAGGGGGTAGAGATCCTCCTTCGGGATGCCCACGGGAGGATACAGGGACGCTACGAGGAGGGAGCGCACGATAAAGCGCCGGTGTCGGGAAAAGACCTCATATTGGGTATCGATATTGACCTGCAGGCGTACGGGGAGCTGTTGATGCATAACAAGGTGGGTAGTATCGTAATGATTGAACCGGCTACCGGAGAGGTGCTCTGCATGGTGTCAACACCCACGTATGATCCGGCATTGCTGACGGGAAAACAGTTCGGTGCCAACTACCTCACGCTGGAGAGGAACCCCTACAAGCCGCTGTTAAACCGTGCGGTGGCGGGCACCTACCCGCCGGGGTCGACATTCAAGCTCACGCAGGGACTCGTCTTCTTGCAGGAGGGGATTATCACGCCTCAAACGAAGTACTCCTGTCACGGGGGCTATCCACCCCTAGGGGGGCGTCCCGGTTGCCACGCCCACTACTCACCGCTCGCCCTTCAATACGCGGTGTCAACCTCCTGCAACTCCTTCTTTTGTTACGGACTGAATCACATGTTGAGCAACCGGAAAAAATATACCAGCGTGGCAAGCGCGTTGGACGTTTGGCGGGATTACATGGTGAACATGGGATTTGGATACCGGCTAGGGGTTGACCTGCCCTCCGAGAACAGGGGATTTATACCGAACAGCAAGTTCTATACTAACGTTTACAAAACCGATCGCTGGAACGCTCACTACATTATCTCCATCGCTATAGGGCAGGGGGAGGTACTGAGCACCCCCTTGCAGATCGCTAACCTGGGGGCGTTAATCGCCAACCGGGGGTATTATTTCACGCCTCACGTGGTCAGGGAACGAAAGGGCGAGCCGCTGGAAACGAAATATACCCAAAGACATGAGTCGGGTGTCGATAAAGAGCATTTTGAACCAGTCATAGCGGGCATGGCCGACGCGGTGAGCCAAGGAACTGCTTGGGGAGCGAACCTGGCACCAGACGTGGAGGTGTGCGGTAAGACCGGAACATCGCAGAACCCGCACGGTGATGATCATTCGCTCTTCCTGGGTTTCGCACCCAGGGATAACCCGCGGGTGGCTATCGCCGTGCTGGTCGAGAACGGGCGTTGGGGGGCTACCAACGCGGTACCCATCGCGCGGCTGATGCTTCAGAAGTTTTTCCACGGGGAGGTTCCGGAAAGCGATAAGTGGCTGGAAACGATGATAATCGAACGCCAGATACTGCCCTACTTCTACACGAGGAACTTGCCGGCCAATTAAGAAATTGCACCATGATGTACAAGGGAGAAAACGTTAAGGAAGAGCAAGGGAAGGTGGACAAGCTAATTGTCTTCCTTTACCTCCTTTTCGTGGTGTTAGGGTGGCTCAATATATACGCGGCCAGCTTCAACCTGGAGAACGCTACCGGCCTGTTCGACCTCTCTACCCGGGCTGGCTCACAGCTCATCTGGATCGGCACCTCGCTGCTGATTGCCTTCGCCCTGCTCAAGATTGATGTCAGCTTTTATGAAACGTACGCCTTCCTCTTTTACCTGGTGGGGATCGGGCTCTTGGTGCTCACCCTTATTGTGGCGGAAGAGATCAACGGCTCTCGTTCCTGGCTTATCTTGGGGCCCGTGCATTTTCAATCGGCCGAGTTCATGAAGTTCATCATCGCGCTTGCGTTGGCGCGGGTGTTTAGCCAATACGGCTTCAAACTGATGGAGACGAAAAACTTCCTGCTCGTTAGCGCCATTATCTTGTTGCCGGCCCTCCTGGTCATCCTGCAGAAGGAAACCGGTACCGCGTTGGTGTACCTGAGCTTTATCTTGGTGATGTACCGCGAAGGGTTGCCCGGTAGAATCCTCTTCATGGGCTTGGCGGCGATTCTCTACTTTATCCTTGGGATTCGCTTTTCGGAAAACCAGCTAGGTATGCTCTCCGTGGGAGAGCTGATCTCGGTAATTCTAATTATTCTCTTTTCTGCTGCCTTGCTATGGAGTTACCTGAAAAGATACCAAGCCTTCTTCAGGCTGCTCCTTTTGCCTGGTGCGGTTTTCCTGACCGCGTTCGCTGCTTCCCTTTTTTCGGTGTCGATAGACTGGGGCTTGACCGCGTTGATCGCGCTGGGGGTAACCGGATTGTACCTCCTTTTCCTTTTCGTGAAGCACCGCAAGCGAACCTACCTCTTTACCCTCCTCTTCTTGGTGGGTTCGTTCGCTTTCCTTGAGTCATCGGAGTACGTCTTCCTCAACATGCTGCAACCGCACCAGCAGATGCGTATCGAGGTGCTGCTGGGCATGGAACAGGATTTAAGTGGTGCCGGTTATCACGTGGGGCAATCCAAGATAGCTATCGGGTCGGGGGGACTCACGGGGAAAGGGTTCCTTAACGGTACACAGACGAAATTGAAGTACGTGCCGGAGCAGGATACCGACTTTATCTTCTGCACCATCGGTGAGGAGCATGGCTTTATCGGTTCTTCCCTCATCCTGATCCTGTTTACCCTTTTCGTGCTCCGTATCCTTCGGCTGGCCGAGCGACAGCCCTCGGTGTTCGGGCGTGTCTATGGCTACGGGGTGGCGAGCGTCTTTATGTTTCACCTGCTGATCAATATCGGGATGGTCATCGGTATCATGCCGGTCATCGGTATCCCCCTCCCGTTCTTTAGCTACGGTGGGTCATCGCTCTGGGGATTCACCATCCTGCTTTTCATTTTCCTGCGAATCGATATGGCGAGCAGGCGAAGGTGATAAAATGGATAAACCGAGTGTAATGGTACCCGAGTGGGTAACGGGTTGCGTAATGATTGGGATAATGAATAGTGGCAAATGAATTGAAGTACCAATATGAGTGAAACAGCATTGATAACCGGCGCTTCTAAAGGGATAGGGAGGGAGTTCGCGGTGTTGTTCGCGGAGCGAAAGTGCGACCTGGTATTGGTGGCCCGTAGTGCCGATCAGCTAGAAGAACTCAAGGAAGCGCTGAGTGAGAAACATGGTGTGCATGTTCACACGATCGTGAAAGACCTTGCTGCTCCAAATGCGGTGAACGAGCTGTTCCGGGAGGTGAAAGCCCTGGGGGTGGATGTGGATTACGTGGTCAACAACGCGGGCTTTGGCGATCACGGGGCGTTCGTGGATACCCAATGGGAGCGGTACGAGGAGATGATCGCGCTTAACGTGGAGGTGCTGACCCACCTCTCTCATCTTTACGCACGTGATTGGGCAGGGAGGAAAAGGGGAAGAATAGTGAATATCTCCTCCACGGCAGCCTTCCAACCAGGGCCTATGATGGCGGTTTACTTCGCGACCAAAGCCTACGTCCTTCACCTTTCCGAAGCACTGAATCACGAGTTAAGGAGAGAGGGTATTACCGTCACAACGCTTTGCCCGGGACCCACGAGAACCCACTTCTTGGAAGATTCGGGGATGAAGGCGGCCCGGTTGGTGAAGAACGTGAAGGTGGCTACCCCCCGGGCGGTGGCCAAGCTGGGATTCAAAGCCATGATGAAGGGTAAACCGGTGGCCATCCATGGTGCGATGAACAAGGTGGCACCCTTCGCCATCCGCTTTTTGCCCCGCAAATGGGTGACGCGGCTCTCCGCGAAGGTAATGGGGCGCTCAAAAGAATTCCTGTAGTAAGCACAAACCCTATTGCCCGTTATGGAAAACCACATTTCTCGATCGCTTAAAAAATACCTACGGTAAACGTGAACGTGAAACCATTGCGTGGTGGCACTAACAGAATACGAAACTGCGGGCATGATTTGGTGAGGATAAAGAAAATGGCTAATTTTACGGGCTAATTCAAAAAGTCAGGTGTCGACTCTCCACCCACATAGTACAATGGCAGGTCTGCTCGCGGAGCACAGCGAACTGATCCCGGTATTGAACCGATTCGGGATACGGCTCGGGGTGGGGGATAAGAGCGTGAGCGAACTATGTGAGGAGCAGGGACTCAATACCGACCTCATCCTTACCGTTTTGAACGTCTACCTGGATGAGTCGTTCGTTCCCGATCATTCCCTGCCGCTTTTCGACGCGGAATCGATTGCTGACTACTTCCATCAAACCGTGGAGAGCTACATCCACGACCTCATACCCAACATCGAGAAGCACCTGAACGCGTTCATCGCGATGAGCGGCCCAGAAAAACAGGAGCTTAAGCTGTTGCGGGAGATTTTCCAAGAGTTTAAAGAGCGAATGACCCTATATCTACGGGATTCTAACGGGTATGAAGAGGAGTTCCCGGATGAGCTACTGCACGACTTGAAGCAGATTCTTATCAAGCATCTATCGCCGGGATGCAATCAAAACCTTTGCCACGCGGTCATCTTTTCCCTACATTCATTCCAAAAAGACTTAGAGGCGCATAACCGCTTGAGAGACAGGGTGCTTTTGCCTAAGGTGAGCGAGTTGAGCCCCGGTGGTATCGAACGGTTGCAGTCAGCCATCTCGAGCGAGCGTTCGCGGCAGGGCGAACCGTCAACCCATCAACTCTCCGATCGGGAGGTGGAGGTTTTACAGTTAATCGTTCAGGGACACCTCAACAAGGAGATTGCCGAGCAGCTGAATATAAGCCTAAACACGGTGTTGACGCACCGCAAAAATATCATCGCGAAAACGGGTATCCGAACCGTGTCGGGACTCACTTTTTACAGTCTGCGAAACGGGCTGGTATCTATGCAGTTAAGTTGAATGTACAATATGAGCCATCATTTGAACTAAATAATGAAACATAGAGGGTTAATAAAATAGTTCCATACACTATAATGTAAAAATAAATAATCGTGTGAAACCGAGAAAGAACAAATTCCTGCATATGCTTTTCGCCAATTGGGGCGAAGTGAGCGAACATGTGTACGACCTGGCCATCCTCCCATGGGGTGCCATGGAGCCACACAACCACCACCTTCCCTACCTGACCGACTGTATCCTCTCGAGCGCGATCGCGAGCGATGCCGCGGAGGCGGCATACGAGCAGGGAGTGACCTGCATGGTGCTGCCACCCGTCTTCATGGGTTCGCAGAACGCGGGGCAATGGAACAAACCCTTTTGCGTGCATGCACGTGGGAAGACGCAGAAAGCAATCCTGGTGGATATCGTCGCCTCCTTACATGGACAGGGTATCCGGACGTTGGTCATCGTGAATGGCCACGGCGGGAACAGCTTCAAGTCGCCCGTGCGCGACCTGGCGATGGCCTATCCCGATTTTAAGATCGTGGTGGTCGATTGGTATAACGTGCTCCCGAAGGGGGGCTTCTTCGAGGAGGAGGTGGATGACCATGCTGGTGAGCAGGAGACATCGGTCATGCTGCACTACCACCCTGAGCTGGTGGAGATGGAGCGTGCGGGCGACGGTCGTGTCACCCCTGGTAAAGTTCCCTCGCTGGAGGAGAGGGTGGGATGGATGCCCAGGCATTGGGATGAGGTGTCGGCCGATACCGGAATCGGGTATCCCAAGAAAGCAACTGCCGAGAAAGGGAAGCGGTACGCGGAGGCGGTCGTCAAGAAAGTGGTGCGGCTGCTTGTGGAGCTCGCGGAAAACCGGTAGAGTTTTCGTTCACGGGATAGAAAGTTCACCCGTTTCCGTAACTTTTGTGAATCTGGCACCAAAGCGGTGGGACCTTCGAGACAAAATGAAGTAGAACAATCAACATAATCAATTATCAGTAATAAGTATATGAGCAATCAAAGAGAACCACTTTTCACCGATTTCTCCCCCACCACCACCCAAGAGTGGATGGAGGTAGTAACGCGCGACCTGAAGGGTGCCGACTTCCAGCGGAGGCTGGTGTGGAGAACCGATGAAGGGTTTAACGTGAATCCTTTTTACCGCGCGGAGGATATCGAGGGCTTCCCCTCCACGGGTAATTTGCCGGGGCAGTTTCCTTACGTGCGGAGTACCCGGGTAGACAACGTGTGGTACGTCCGCCAGGAGATCGAGGTGAAGGATTTTAAGGAAGCGAACAAGAGGGCGCGTACCCTCCTCGAGCGAGGGATTACCTCACTGGGCTTCAAGTTGCCGGGTAGCGAGTTGTCGGCTGAAAACGTGCGGAGGCTCCTCGACGGTATCGCCCCCGATAAGGTAGAGCTGAACTTCTGCACCGGTACCGACCGGATCGTGGAGTTGGCGAAACTGGTGGTGGCGCACGTGCAGTCGCTGGGGCTCAACGTGATGGACTGTTTTGGCTCCATCGAGTTCGATCCTTTCGGGAGCATCTTACAAGAGGGGGTCGATGAACCGAAGTGGTTGGATTTGGCCGTGGAGCTGGCAACGGTTACCGCACCTCTGCCGCGTTACCGGGCGATCGTGGTGTCGGGCAACCGGATGAGCAACGCCGGGGCCTATAGTTACCAAGAGCTTGGTTATAGTTTGTCGTATGGCAACCAGCTGTTGGGTGCCCTTATCGAGCGGGGAGTCGATTCGCAATTAGCCGCGAAAAAAATCAAGTTCAAGTTCGGGGTGGGGGCCAACTACTTCATGGAGATCGCGAAGTTCCGGGCGGCCCGTTGGCTCTGGGCACTGATCGTGGATGCTTACAAGCCGCATTGCTCGCACGATTGCGATAACAAGTCGGAGGAGGGGATTTGCCGCTGTGCCGCTAAGATGAACGCTCACGCGATTACTACTACCTTTAACCAGTCGGTTTACGACCCGTACGTCAACCTGTTGCGCACCCAAACCGAGGCGATGTCTGCCGTGATTGGTTCGGTCGACTCGCTCACCGTCCGTCCGTTCGATGAGGCGTTTGAAACGCCTACCGACTTCGCGGAGCGGATCGCGGCCAACCAGCAACTGCTGCTGAAGGAGGAGTCGCACTTTGATAAGGTTACCGACCCGTCATCGGGTTCTTACTATATAGAAACGCTTACCTCCTCGCTGGCGAAACAGGCCTGGGCCCTCTTCCTCGAAACGGAAGAGACAGGCTTCTATAGCGCGCTCAAAGCGGGAACCGTGCAGGATGCCATCAACGTGTCTGCCGAGGCTCGCTTCAAGGCGGTGGCCAACCGCAGGGAGATCCTGCTGGGCACCAACCAGTACCCCAATTTCACCGAGAAAATGGGGGATAAGATAGGGGAGATGAACCCGTGTGGGGACAGTGACACCGATACGACTACCGGTGTTTCCTCTGGCATCTCCGCCGGCACTCCTGCCCCGCTGAAGCGGTTGAACAGGCGCCGACTGGCGGATGCGTTCAACGAGCTGCGTCTCGCAACGGAGCGGAGCAAAAAGCAACCCAAGGTGTTCATGCTTACCATCGGCAACCTGGCCATGCGGCTTGCCCGCTCGCAATTCTCGAGTAACTTCTTCGCTTGCGCGGGGTACGAGATTATCGATAACCTCGGCTTCGATAGCGTGGCCGAAGGGGTAGATGCCGCCCGCGAGAAGGGGGCCGACGTGGTGGTGCTCTGCTCAAGTGACGATGAGTACGTGCAGCTCGCCCCGGAGGCGTACAACCTCCTGAAGGGGGGTAAGGAACTCTTCGTGGTAGCGGGTGCACCGGCCTGCATGGAGGAACTGAAAGAGCAAGGAGTCGAGCATTTCATCCACGTGCGCAGCAACGTGCTGGAGACGTTACAAGTGTTTAACGACAAGCTGTTATCGTAAGAAGGTTGTCGTCGTGAGAAGGTTGTTATCGTGCTAAACGTGAGTAGAGCGTGTCAATGGAAGGAGCAAGTAATCATAAGGTCGAGAGGGTAAGGGGACTGAGAAAATGGGTGCTTTTAGCGCACCCGTGGTCTTTTCCCGCCTCGGTATCGCCCGCGGTAGTGGCCGGTTCGTACGCGTACTGCCTCTACCGTACCGGGGGTGTCGATACCCTCAACTGGGTGCACGGCATACTCGCGGTGATTGGTGTCGTTTTCTTTCACGCGGCCGGGAATATCCTGGGCGATTACCACGATTTTCTGAACGGCGTGGATTTGAAAGAGAAAAGCGACCGGGTTCGTCCCATTGCCAAGGGGTACTTTACACCCAAATCGGCCCTGCTTTATGGTTGTTCGATGCTGCTCACCGGTATCCTGTTGGGTCTTTACCTGATGATGCGCACTGGTCTCCCGCTGTTGTTTATCGGTCTCGTCGGCGTCCTTAGCGCCACGCTTTACTACAAGTTCAAGTACGTGGCGTTGGGCGACCTGATGATTTTCATCTGCTACGGCCTGGCCATTGCGCTGGGAACGGTGTACGTGATGACGGGGCAGCTCGTTTGGGCGGTGTTGCCCGTATCGGCCCCGCTGGGGCTGCTTATCGTGGCCATACTGCATGCCAACAATACCAGGGATATAGAGCAAGACAGGTCGGCAGGT
>DUPB01000023.1 GCA_012838585.1 Bacteroidales bacterium | reverse complement strand
GGGCATTTGTCCAAAAGACGAGTGTTGTCTTTTGTTTTGTCTGAACTGAAATACACTTGTGAGCAGAATTATTGTAATTGACAGAATATTAATTAGATAACTATAATATAAATTTTCGTATGAAACCTTCAAGATATGGGTATAGATAAAAAAGATAATACTATAATGATTTTCGGTGAATGATTTTTGTGAGCCTAAAAGAATTATAATATATTTGTTGAACGTGAGACAGTTGTAAACGCCTATTGATCTGGATCTGTTTTACGAAAGTTCATCACGCGAATTACACGTTGGTGACAATCGACTGAAAAATATGCGACAAATCAAGCAAAATAAATCAATGGAATTCGTTAATCCCTCCCATTTTATATCGATTCTCAATCGAAAAAAGAGTGACCCTGGAGAATTTAACTTTACGGGAAATTTGAAGGTTAATGAATTAGATATTCAGCTATTCAAGTATAGCAAAGACGAGTGTGATGAAATAAAAAACATTTTACCTGAAAACATCAGCGCGTTTGAACAAGACGGGAGTAATTACTGGTTAAACGTTTATGGATTAAGTGACGTTGAAGCCATAGTTTCAATTTGTGAAAAACAAGGTATTCACAGTTTAGTAATTCAAGATATTCTTGATGTTAATCAAAGACCTAAATTTCAAGAATACGAAAATTTTTCATTTCTGACTTTAAAATCAACTATTCCATCTGATAATGTGATGATAACAGAGCAAATCAGTTTTGTTTTCGGCACAAACTATTTAATCTCCTTTCAAGAGAGGAAAGCGGACTTCTTTGAACACTTAAGGGTTAGATTAAGAGAAAATAAAGGCATTTTGAGAGATCGTACTGCAGACTACCTGCTTTATACCATGCTTGAGTCAATTCTCGACAATTATTTTAAAACCCTCACGAAGTTAGATGAAGAGGTTGAAAAATTTAATTTCACGGATACTAAAAAAGAACCCTCTCCAAATGCACTTGAAGTCATTGAAAATCATAAAAAGATGGTTCATTTTATCAAGAAGTCTATTCTACCGATAAAAGAGTTTACCCTGATAGTTGAACGCGGCGAATCTCAATTCATCGAAGAAAAACAGTTGAAATATTTTTCCGAAATCAAAGATTTATGTTTAACATTGATTGATAGTTGCGATATGATTCTTTCATCACTTGAAAGTGCAACAAATTTGTTTTTTTCTGTGCAGGGGCATCGAATGAGTCAAGTGATGAAAACCCTTACAATTGTTGCAACTATCTTTATTCCTTTAACTTTCATTGCAGGTATTTACGGGATGAATTTTTCAAATATGCCCGAACTTGAATGGAAATACGGCTACCTAGGTATATGGATGATTATTGTTAGCGTGTTCCTCGGTATGATTATTTATTTTCGTAGAAAGAAATGGTTTTAAGTTGCGCAATGAATATCGAACGGCTCGAATAGCTGTTCCGGTAAGCAAATCAACCTGTTACTGCAAATGATTAGCAAACGGGACTGCTAATGTTGTGTGGGGAGTTTTTTTGAACCTTTACCCATGGATTGAGACTTGGGTAAAGTTTCAAATCACCGGAATACAATAATGAAATCGTATGAAACGATCATGTAAATCACTTACACACAGGTGTATGTTAATTACGAGTTCCATGTGCCCATAATCTGAGAATAAAATAAAAACAGATGAAATCAACAATCAACAAACATCGAAAAACAACCTTTTTATTTCTAAGCGCTTTGCTCATTGGTTTAATCGTCGCTTCTTGCGCGTTGCCCAAGAAGGAGAGCAAATCGCCCGACAATCTCCCGGTAACCGTTTTACAATTAACTCCTTCTGACGACAACCCCCGCAATAGCGAGGGGGATTTCATCACGCTTGACGATGGGCGGATCCTGTTTATTTACAGCCATTACACGGGAAGTTCCACGAGCGATCACGCCCCGGCTTACTTGGCGGCTCGCTACTCGGACGATGGGGGAAGGAGTTGGACAGATAAAGATGAAGTTGTCGTTGAAAACGAGGGAGAGATGAACGTGATGTCGGTCTCGTTACTTCGTTTACAAAATGGGAATATTGCCTTCTTCTATTTGAGGAAGAATTCAACCGAGGATTGCATACCGATGCTGCGTATCTCCAAAGATGAAGCCAAGTCGTGGAGTGACCCTGTTCCATGCATTACCGATAGACAAGGTTATTTCGTGCTCAATAACGCCCGGGTCATTCAAACGCAAGATGGGCGCTTGTTGATGCCCGTGGCACTGCATCAAACTCCGGGTGGGCAATGGGCTAACAAGGCCGATTTGTACTGTTACTTCTCGGATGATAACGGACAGACCTGGCAGTCGAGTTCCCAAGTTCCTGATACAACCGATATTGTTACGCAAGAACCGGGCTTGATCGAGATGAATGATGGCGGCTTGATGATGTACATCCGAACGAACGGGGGATTTCAACTGTTATCTTATTCATCTGATGGAGGGCAAACATGGAGCCACGTTGAACCCAGCAACATACCCTCCCCTTTATCTCCCGCTACCATTGAAAAGGTTCCCTCTACAGGCGATTGGTTGCTGGTGTGGAACAACAATGATGGCTCGAATCCCGAGATCAAGGATAAAAGGACACCGCTCACCATGGCCATCTCCAGGGATGAAGGCAAAACGTGGGAGAAGATCAAAAATATTCACGATGATCTTGACGGGTGGTATTGCTACATAGCCATTCACTTTGTAAGTAATGATAATGCCTTGCTGGGCTATTGCGCGGGGAGTCAATCGCGAAACACCCACCTTTCAATCACGAATATAACGCTGCTGAGCAAAGAGTTGATCTACGGGGAGTGAAGAACTTACCCCTTTTTGGTACCAATGTCAGCTTAAAATCCTTTTTTTTGTACGGTTCAGCTAAAAATAATGACTTTTTT
>DUPB01000226.1 GCA_012838585.1 Bacteroidales bacterium | reverse complement strand
GCAAAACGGGATGTTTGTCACAACGACTTATCGAGCGTTTTTAAAACGAAATGAACGATGACGAAAACTGTAAATAGAGAATTAATAAATTACAAAACGTCTGCACCGACTTTTCGGAGTGGACTCAATATTTTTTTCAATGATATTCGTGATACGCTTTGCTTAATTTAGTAACTTCGCCGCTTAGAATCATGGGGGAATTTTTTGCCATGATTAGCTGTTTTCATGATAACTCAAGAAAAACCATGGAGCAAAAATGCCTTCTCTCAAGCCTCATTTTGGCCTCTCTATTCATCAGTACATCCTGTTCGCAACCCAAAAAGGCGCTTCGTTTTGAAACGGGTAACTTCACGGAAGAGACAAGAACCGTGCAGACCTCATCGGGTGAAAAAGAGGTGACGTATAAAGCGTATCTACATATCCCTTATGTAAGTAACCCCGTAGACACGGATTATCAAAGCCTTAACATTTATGTTCCAATAAGCATCAATGGCTCTCCCATTGATCCATCCAGTGCTCCCATACTTTTTGATATCGCGGTGGGAGGCTTTATGTCGGTAAATAACGCGAAGGTAAAAGAACCGAGCTACAGGGGTGATTTGTCTCTCGCTGCCGGTTACGTGGTGGTCGCGCCGGGATGTAGGGGATGGGACAACTGTTCTGCTGATGGGACCTATTACGGGAAAGCACCGGCGGCCATTGTCGATTTGAAAAGCGCCATACGGTATCTGCGCCACAATGAGCGTGAACTCCCAGGCAATACTGAACACATCATCTCCGTTGGATGTAGTGCCGGTGGAGCGCTTTCGGCTTTATTAGGGGCATCGGCAAACAACTCTTTGTTTACCCCTTATTTGGAGGAAATTGGTGCGGCCGATGCCAGTGATCATGTTTTCGCTACCGCGTGCTATAGTCCGATAACTGACTTAGAGCACGCCGATATGGCCTATGAATGGATGTTTGGCTCAACACCTACTTCATCGGGATTAGTAGATCAAGAGCTCTCCGAGCAGCTAAAAAGCGATTTCTCCAAATACCAATTATCGCTTAACCTGCAAGGGAAAGATGGATTCGGTTTACTCACGGCCGAAAACTACCGGGATTACTTGACCACTTACTATTTAGTCCCATCCCTTACAAAATTTTTAAACGAAAGTCCGAACATCCAACGCGAAGAATACCTTAAGAGAAATGCATGGATCACGTGGGAGAATGGTTCTCCAAATTTCAAGTTCGATGATTATGTTACCCATGTCGGGCGACTAAAAGGACTGCCCGCTTTCGATGATTTCGGAAAAGGTCAACCTGAGCCGCTGCTGTTTGGGAACGAGATAACCAACGCGCGACATTTTACTGACTTTAGCCTGCGTCATACCTCAAAAAACATTGACGCTAACGTTGAAGAAGAGGTACGGAAGCTCGTGAACATGATGAACGCATTTTATTTTCTAAAAAACAATGAGGGAGAGATCGCTCAACATTGGTGGTTGCGAAACGGAACAAGCGACAACCACACTTCACAAACGGTGATGATTAACTTGGCAGCCAAGCTTGAGAATATGAATAAAAACGTAGATACATGGATCTTTTGGGATGGCGATCATTGTGCCGATAATGATCCTGAAGGATTTATCACGTGGATTGAAACTATTACCAGGGATTGACTTTCATGTAGAAAACAATAGGTTTAAAAAGTAGGAGGCATTGAACTGGCAAGTTCAATGCCTCCAATGGATAGGGACATTCGTTTAATTCCAATTCAAGAGCATGACTGGTAGAAATATTGGTCTTGCTCTTTTTCTATGAATTGAGGAAAAACGTTTATAATGTTGGCTCCCACCCGGGTTCATAATCGCGGCTCCATAATTTCATCGCATCACGGTCGTACATCCTTCCGGTTTTATCATCAATATCAAATCCTTTCCCTATACGGTATGCAATGTTTGAATAGTGTACCATGGCCATGCTGATACTGGCATCATCAATGGGCGCGGTCAACTTCTCTTTGCCTCTTACCGCTTCAAAGAAATTGATCACATGCCCGGTAGTCATGTCACCGCCTCCTCCTAAAGCCGTTCCGGCTTCGTTCGCGGACGACTTATTGTCTTTGACGAGTTTCCCGTTTCTGTCAAACAGGTTATACTTGCCCCGATCGATAAACACCGCTCCCTCGCTTCCATAAATGATGGTTCCTCTTCCACCCCCGTAGGTGTCGTATCCGTTACGGCTTTTGCCATCCCACTGGATGATTTTGTTTCCGGAGAAACGAAAAGTCGCATCCATGGTGTCGTACATCTCCCAACCGTCGTCAACAAAATGACGTTTGGCTGCTTCTACATCTACCCGGAGGGGAAGGTCAACACCCAACGCCCAACGTGCAATATCCAGTTCATGAGTGGCATTGTTTCCTGTTTCGGCGGTGCCGTAATCCCATCCATACCAGTGCCAGTTGTAATCCCATGTTTCCGTGGTGTATTCACGTCGCGGGGCGGGACCCTGAAAAAGCTCCCAGTCGAGTCCGGCAGGAACAGGTGCCTTTTTCTGCAAGGGAACTTCACCTCTCGTGTTGGTATAGAATGCCAGTGCCTTGTAGGGTGTTCCGATGATACCACGATGAATCTCCTCAATTATCTCGATGGTATGATGCGATGAACGTTGTTGGTTACCCATCTGCACCACTTTATTCAGCTTTTTAGATGCTTCCACCAGCAGTTCGTTTTCGAACATGTTGTGGCTGCATGGTTTCTCCAGATAGACATGTTTCCCGCTTTTCATGGCCATGATGGATCCCGGGGCATGCCAGTGATCAGGAGTGGCATTAATCAACACATCTACTTTCGGGTCATCTAACACTTTACGGATATCATTTTCTACCTTGGGTGTATAGTCAATATGCTTGGAGAAGCCCTGTAAGGCTTTTGTCCTTTGCTTCTCCATTACATCACATAGGTAGACCAACTCTACATTTGAACTCTTCATCGCTATGGGCTCATAAAAAGCCCCTAACCTGCGGCCAAGGCCGGCAATAGCCACTTGAAGACGGTCATTGGACCCGATGACTCGTTTGTAACTTCTTGCCGACATGCCCATTGTTGAATCGCTTATTGCGATACCTGCCGCTCCGGCACTCATTTTTTTGATAAATTCCCTTCTGTTTACGTTCATATTCTTATGGATATAAGTAGTTATTTATTGTACACTGTTTTTATGTTCCTTACAAAGGTATCTTTTTTTATTAAGATTCATGGTTATTCATGAAAAAAAGGGTTATGTTTGTTGAACATGAGGTGCATCTTTTGGGAACGCGTAAGTTTGATGCATTGCATGGGTAGCTCGTGAAACATGCTTTACAGTTTCTTGAACTGGCATCGCAAGGTTGTCGGTTCATGTTTAACGAACAGGTAAATTGAAATTCAATATGTTTGAAAAGTTAGTGGCCATTGAGCCGGTAAGTTTGATCCCTTCCGCGGAGAAGGCGTTGCATTCGTTTGCAAAAGAGGTGGTTATGTATCCCGATATCCCGAAGGATGATGCGGAGATCGCGGCCCGGATAGGGGATGCAGACGCGGTTTTGCTGAGTTACACCTCTCGCCTGGAAAAAGGTGCGCTGGAAAAATGTCCCAACGTGAAGTACATTGGGATGTGCTGCTCGCTTTACTCTCCTGAAAGCGCCAACGTGGATATCCATTACGCGAATAGCCGGGGGATTACCGTGACGGGAATTCGTGATTACGGTGACGAAGGGGTGGTAGAGTACGTGATTAGCGAGTTGGTGCGCTGCCTCCACGGGTTTGGCCAAGAGCCGTGGGACGGGATGGCGAGGGAGATCACCGGCTTGAAGGCTGGGATAGTGGGTCTTGGTAAGTCGGGCGGTATGATTGCCGACGCGCTGCACTTTTTTGGTGCCGAGATCAGCTATTTCGCCCGAAGCGAGAAGGCCGATGCCAAGGCGAAAGGGTACCGTTTTCTGCCGCTGAACGAGTTGCTTGAATACAACGAGGCCCTTTTCTGTTGCTTGAACCGCAATACCGTGTTGCTGTATGAGGAGCAGTTTGAGAAGCTGGGGAATAAGAAGATATTGTTCAACACCGGTCTTTCGCCCGCCTGGGATGAACCGCCCTTCCTGCAATGGTTGGAAGGCGATAACCTCTGCTTCTGCGATACCGTGGGTGCATTGGGCGGGGAACACCTGCTTGATCACCGTAACGTACGGTGCATGCAAGTCTCTACGGGACGTACCCGCCAGGCGTTTGTTCGGCTAAGTGAGAAGGTGTTGAGAAACCTGTCCGACTTCACGGGGATTACCGTTTAGTAGGTGGTTCGGGGAAATCGCCTCGACAACGTGAGCTGCCGGGCGGAAGTGTCTCACTCGCTTAGTGAATGACCGGGGAAAGGTGAATGATCGGGGAGAGCCCAAAAAGAGCTAGCAAACATTAAAACACGATGGGCGAATCGATATTCTGTAGGATATGCACGACCGACCATGCCGCAATCTCCGGGGTGGCGCTGAAGACGTCCACCACGGCATGTACCTGGTCGTTTTTAATTTCCACCCGCTGCCTATCTCCCACGAAGTCGGGGGTAGACTCCATCACCACGTCTAACTTTTCCGGTCCAACCGTGGCTAGTGAGGCGGCGACAGCCACGTTAAGACCCGTGGGGAACGTTTGAATCGCCTCCCTGGCGGTGCCGGAAAAAACTATCTGATTGCTGTCTTCCATCTCGGGCGTGTGGAACCTTGACCCGCGAAGTGCCCGTACTCCCTTTTGATTAAGGAACTTGGCCGAAACATTTCCCATCAACGTGGCCGTCCTTAGCACGTCGAAACCACCGGTGGCACCCGAGGCGAGGTAGACCTTCGCATCGTGCGCACGGGCTGTCTTCTTTACCTCTTCTAAAAAGGGCGT
The DNA here is from genome assembly GCA_012838585.1 of Bacteroidales bacterium. Taxonomy (GTDB): domain Bacteria; phylum Bacteroidota; class Bacteroidia; order Bacteroidales; family Dysgonomonadaceae; genus Proteiniphilum. The sequence goes on along the minus strand of DUPB01000226.1, from coordinate 12,863 downwards.
GTCGGCAAAAGCGCCGATCGATAGGGTGACGATGGAGGTACCGTTTCTCAACGCGGGTAGGGCCACCTCTTTCATGCCTGAAGGGGAGGCCGCCTCCACGAGGAAGTGGGGGTTTAAGGCGAGTAGCTCATCCAGCGATGTGCATGCCTTGCATTCATGACCCTGTTTGTGTATCTTTGCGGCCAACTGCTCCGCTTGTACCGCCTCGCTGGAGTAAACCCCCACTAAATCATAATTGGGTAAAAAACCATCTAACAGTGCGTCGGCCACGATATTGGCCAGGTAACCGCATCCAACAATAACCATCTTTTTCATACCCGCGAAGATACACACTTTTCATGAAAACTCTATACTTTCGCTGCCTTCCGTTCCTTTATTGTTTTGTCCCATAAGGGTAGCGTACCAGTACGCAAACAATAGCTTCTACTTATTCGTTTGGGGTAGTAGGCTTAAAACCCTAAGGTACTGTATCTCCATTTTTTTCTTCACCTCGGTATCTTGTTCCGATAGCCACGCGGCTTTAAGATCGGGCAGGTAGTGGAGGTATTGCTTGTCGGCAATATACTTTGCCGCGCGCTGGCGCACTTCGGGGTTCCCATCGTAAAGGAGACCCTGCACCCAGCGCTTGCCGCTCCAGGAGAGATGCGACTGCAACCAATTAAGTGCCTCTAATTTTTGCTCAGGGGTGCCATACAGAAATGTGTCGAAGCATGTCGACTCCTTACGTAAATCGGTAACCGACATCAATATCTCCTTTTCAAAAAGGTCGGGCTTTACCGCTTCACTGGTATACCCGATGATAGGCATATCCAGTGTCCAGCGTACCATTCTCGGGATCATCCACATCATCCCGGGAGTGGCTTCGGGATGGGCTATCGAGCTGAATACCCTCCCCTTCCCGTACCGGTTGGCCGTGAAAAAAGGCTTCCCGTTGGTCATGTTTTTGGGGGCGTTTCCCTCTTCATGCACGTCGCTCTCCATAACCGCGTAGGTTTGATACACGATGGTATCGGCTTCATTGTTAACGAAAACCGGTCCCTCGTAATACATCACGTACGAGGTGTCGCGATCGGCAATTTCGGGAAACAGCCTTTTCCCCTCATCCGTAAGGGTAAACTTGGCTACCCCGTGTCCACGGTTATCATGCTCAATATCTATCGCTTTGGCGCCATTCAACTGGAGACAGCTGTAACCCGGGGTAGATGAAAAGAGGTAGGCACCGGCACAGATACCCACGGCGCCTTTGCCGCTGGCAACGAATTGTCTTATCCTGTCGTGGTTCTCCTTACCTAAGTTGAGGTACTGGCGACTGCCCCCGCCACCGGGAATGATGAGGGCATCAAGGCTGTCCAGCACGTTCATGGCTATTTCGGCCGAGGTAATGGTTCGTACGTTCATGCCCGAGTCTAACCTGATGGCCGCCACGGCTTCCCACACGCAAGTTTGCGCGCCCCCATGCCCATCGAATACCCCCACCTGGATCTTGGTACTGGGTGAACTGGACAGGTCGTTAGGCTTAGTACATTGTTGTAAGAAAAAGTACCATGGGATGAATAGCAGCATGAAAGGGGTGAATGCTGCAACCCGATTTAATTTTGCCTTCACTTTCGTTTTCACGGCATTACGGTTTATTCTTGTTTGCATACGGTTATTATTGTCTTGTCATATAACTACAACCCTAGGAGATGCTTTGCCAGGGAAAAGTAGATAAATACCCCTGTAATATCGGCGATGGAGGTGATAAGAGGAGCGCTGGCCGTGGCCGGATCCAGCTTTAACCGGGTGAAAATAAAGGGAAGCAACATGCCTAGCATGCTACCTACCATGACTGAAAGTACCATCGATAGGGCGACCACCGGCATGATGTCGGGGGCGCGCCACCCTGCCACGAATGACACGCCTAGCGCCATGGTCAACCCCAACAGTAGCGACACCAGGAACTCCTTTCCCAGCAAGCGCAGCCAATCCCTCATATGCACGTCTCCCATGGCCATCGCGCGAATCATCAGGGTGGCCGATTGGGAGCCGGCATTTCCACTGCTGGCGATGATGAGTGGTAAGAAAAAAATAACTGACACCACCGATTGGATAAGGTTTTCATAATGAGAAATGATGGCTCCCGAGAAGATATTCACGACAACCAGCGCCATCAACCAGGCGATGCGCTTTTTGTACATAAAGGGAACGGTAGCCTGTAGCGGGCTAATAATAGCATCTTGCACTGCACCAAACCGTTGGAAGTCCTCGGTCTGTTCCTCTTCCGCCACGTCTAGGATATCATCTACCGTAACGATACCCAACAGGGTGTTACCACTATCCACCACCGGGAGAGCCACGCGGTTGTAATCCTTAAATACCTTGATGGCTGTCTCCTGGTCGTCAAAGGCGCTCAATACCACTGGGTTGTGCTTAATTAAGCTCTCTATCGTATCGTCCGGGTCGGCAAGCAGGATGTCACGGATACGCAGGTCATCGATAAACTGCCATTGTTTGTCCACCACGTAGATCACGCTAAGCGTCTCCGCGTCTTGGCCAAAGCGACGAATATGCTGCAACGTTTCCGTTACCGTGAAGTGCGATTTGACCGCCACGTAACGGGGCGTCATCAATCGCCCGATACTCTCTTCGGGGTAGCCAAGAAGCTGGATGGTTTGCTGAAGATTCTCCTGGCTCAACAGTTGCATCAACCGCTGTGCCACCTTGCCGGGCAACTCCTCGAAGAGCGCGGTTCGGTCGTCCGGCTCCATGTCGTTCATCAAGTGGGAGAGGCGTGCCGCGTGGTTGGCGAGCCCATCAATAATCTCCCCCTGCTTCTTGGGATGAAGTTCCTGAAACACCTCTTTAGCCTCTTCCCTCGGGAGGAAGCGGAACAGCAGGGTCGATTGGAATTCGTTGCTTCGCTCGATAAGTTCCACGATGGCGGGAACATCCATTTTCGCCAATTCCGTTTTCAGGGAGGTCCAATGCCCTCTCTTAATAAGCTTGTGAAAAGTAGCGTGTGCTCTCGTCATTTCATGAATGCCAGTTGGGAAACGTGCGAAGATACGAAAAAATAAGCAGTTTTCTTTGTCTCCCTGAGACGAAGCGGGTTAGAAAACAAAAAACAAGGGGCTAAAACTGGAAAATGGAGAAATGAACGTTCCCGTACTTGCGCTCCTCCTTGAAGTGAGGAAGGAGCGAGAAGTTTAAATGCTTCGAATGCTCCATGATAAAAAGTCCCCCCTCCTTGACCAACTTTTTCTCGATCACGATGCCAGGTATCGTGTTTGCCTCCTTCAGGTCGTAAGGGGGATCGGCAAAGACAAGGTCGAAGCGCTGCTTGGTCGACTTCAGGTACTTGAATACGTCAGCTTTGATGGGGAACAGCTCCTTTGCTTCCAGTTTCTCTTGAGCCAGGCAGATAAACCGAAAGTGGGTCGGACTCTGCTCCACGCTAACCACGTGGGGGCATCCCCTGGAAATTAGCTCAAACGCGATGCTACCCGTCCCGGAAAAAAGGTCGAGCGCGCTGGTCTCTTCCCAATCCACCAGGTTGTTGAGCACGTTGAATAGGCCCTCTTTCGCGAAGTCGGTCGTAGGCCGTGCCTTTAGGTTAGCGGGTACCGCTATTCTCCGCGATTTGTATTTTCCACTTATGATTCGCATAGCATGGCAACTGTATCGGTAGGTAGGGTACGAAGTTGCTCCTCCGAAAGGTTCGTTTTGGGCTGTAACTCCGTCTGTTCCACTTTTGCTATGAATTTCGAGAGCTTCTCGATCACTTCAGAATGAGCATCTAGATTACCAGAAAGTAAGAGGGAATCGGCCGACTGGTCAAACGCTAACTTCTCCCACGCGTTGGTAAGGTAGTAAAGGGTATCCTGAGGGTGGGTAGCCGGGAACATATTCGCGGTGAGAAGGCCTTCATCAAAGGCAAAGAGGGAGACAAACCGGTCATGAAAATCGACGAAACAACATCGTTCACCCCTTTCCACCGCACGCGTGGCAAACAACGACAACAAAGTTGAGGCCTGGTGGCGGAAGTGGGGGTTCCACAGGTTGCGGGATAGGAACGAATAGACCTCCTCGTCCAGATGGTAAACAATATGGATGCCGGCCAACGATGAATCGTTGAGGATCTTTCCCCCTGTTTCGTGAAAATTATAGTGGAAAAGCTCTTTTGCCCGCTTACGGTCAAAGAACTTGCCCGGTACAAGGGTAAACAGAGGGGAGACCACCGTGACTTTCGTACTTCGGAAGGGCTGGCTGAAAAAGCCAAGGTCGAAAACTAACCGCTTGATGCTTTCGGTATAGGTGAACTTGCTCCCCATACCGGTCTCTTGGAAAAAGAAAACGGTGGGGTCGGTTATCGAGTAGATGCAGAAAGAGAACCCATCGGGGGTCAACCGAATGGAGAGATCGTAATTTTCGGCATGGGCTAAATCAATATTTTCGGGCAAAAACATCTTAGCAAACTTATATAAGCAATTAGGTTTTTCTTTATTTGACTTTCGTGTGTCGTACTGTTGTTGTAATTCCTGCTTTCAAGACGAAGACCTTAGCTTGTTTTGCGGGGACACATCCTGTGCAGTTCGCGTTAAAAAAGAAAAGCTGTTTGAAGCGTAAGTGAACTTTTGCGATAAGCAAGACGAGCAGAAAACGAACTTGTTCGTGTTATGCCGTTGCGAGCAAAAGTGCAGCGAAGCTGAGTTCTTTTCTTTTAGCGAACAAGCAGTTGATGGGTCGCAAAACAAGCTTCAGTCAGGCTTGAAAGCAGGAATAAATATAAAAGCTAAAGCTGAATATCTTTATTCATCCTACAAATGTAGAAAAAGAAAGAGAATTGTGCTACTTTTACCGCTGGAAAAGGAGTTACAGGAATGATAAATCGCTATTTCATTGAGAAAATCAAGGAGAATTTCCCGTTCGAGCTGACGGGTGATCAAGCGGGTGCGCTGGACAAAATTGGGCGTTTCCTCTTTTCGGGTGACGGGCAGGAAGTGTTCCTGCTTAAAGGGTACGCCGGCACCGGGAAATCGTCGCTTATCGGGGGGTTGGTACGCACCATGAACCACTTCGAGCAGAAGGCGGTCTTGCTGGCTCCCACGGGACGGGCGGCCAAGGTCTTCTCCGGCTATGCAGCGCAACAGGCTTTTACTATTCATAAAAAGATTTACCGTCAGCAGAAGTTCGGGGAGGGAACGCCCCAGTTCTCGTTGTCCGACAACCTGCATACTCACACCCTATTTATCGTGGACGAGGCCTCGATGATCAACAACGAGTCCCTCGACTACTCCATCTTCGGGACGGGAAGACTATTGGACGACCTTATCCAGTTCGTCTACTCCGGCGAAGGGTGCCGGTTGATGCTTATCGGGGATAACGCGCAGCTTCCGCCCGTGAAGCAGGAGAGCAGTCCCGCGCTCGACCGCGAAGTGCTGCGTTCCTATTCCCTGCAGGTGCAGGAGGCAATATTGACCGAAATCGTGAGGCAATCCGGTGAATCGGGTATCCTGACTAACGCCACCGCCTTGCGGGATGCGCTACGTTACCAACTCACGGACGACTACCCGAAGCTTCAAGTGAACGGTTTTCCCGATGTGACGCGCATCACGGGACTTGAACTTATCGATGAGCTGTCGGACGCGTACCGAAGGGACGGGATGGAGGAGACCATCGTGATCTCCCGTTCCAATAAGCGGGTAAACGCCTACAACAACGGTATACGAAACCGGGTGCTTTACCGGGAAGAGGAGCTCTCGTCAGGTGATATTCTCATGATTACCAAGAATAACTATTTTTGGACCAAGGAGTTCGAACAGATGGAAAACCTCGATTTTCTCGCGAACGGAGAGTTCGTGGAGGTGACACGGGTGAGGGGCGAAGAGGAGATGTACGGCTTTCGATTTATCAACGCGTTACTGTATCACCGCGATTACGACATCGAGTTTGAAGCCAAGATCAACCTCGACGCGTTGCACACTGAGGTACCGGGGCTTACCCGAGAGCAGGGCGACCGTCTATTTGGCCAGGTGATGGAGGACTATCAACACCTTACCCGAAAGGCAGCCCGATACAGGGAGGTAAAAGCGAATCCATTCTTCAACGCGCTACAAACGAAGTACGGTTACGCGGTCACCTGCCATAAAGCGCAAGGGGGAGAGTGGAAAAACGTCTTTTTGGATTTGGGTTACGTGCAAAAGGCACACATGGGAGACAATTTTTACCGTTGGCTCTACACCTCCATAACCCGAAGTACCGAAAAGTTATATCTTGTAAATTTACCCGATGAATTTGTCGCGGCTCCTAAATAATGATTACTTTTGTGTTAGAAAGAGCAAGTATGGGTATTCGTGGGGGAACTGTTTTTGAAGTTACAAGTAAATCGATGATAGATGTTGGAGAAAAGAAAGGAGTACATTGATCAACTTCTGGAAAGCTTGAATGAGCTGAAGGAGAGGGTGTTAAGTGCTAAGCAGAACGATGCGCTCCCTTTCTCCTTTTTCAGGGAATCGTTTGATGCACTGCAGGAGGTGTCGAAGACATTGCATCAGCTTGAATTCATGCAGATTGATGAGATGAGGGGGCAGATGGAACGATTGGTCAATTTCCTGTCGGAGACGGGAGGTAGAACATCGACCGAAACAGAACCAGCCGCTCCGGAAAAACCGACACCTGTTGCCCCTAAGGAATCGGCACCTTCCGTGACGTCGGTGGTTTCGGGAGCGGTTGCCTCAGTGGAACCAGTAGCTGCCAAGCCGGTGGTAACAGCCAAATCGGCTGCCCCCCTGTTTCCCCAGCGGGAGGGGACGATGCCCCGGAACCAGTACGCGCAGGATGTTGTCCTGCCAGAGTACAGGAAGCCGAAGAGTCCCCCGACAAGGGAGGAGTTCAGTGCACCGCCCTCGTTGAACGACGTGATAACCGCGCCGCCTACATTCGTGGACCTGAAGCGTGGGATTAGCCTGAACGACCGTTTCCTGTTCCAGCGGGAACTTTTTGGGAACGATCCTCAAAAGATGAACGAAGCGATGCATACGTTGGGTACTTTCACGACTTACGAGGAGGCCGAGGAGTACGCGCGAGCGACCTACCCATGGGATTTTGATGATCCCACGGTTGGTGAATTCTTGCAGGTGGTTAGGAAGGGGTTCGAGTAATTGGAAAAGCAAGCGATGGGAAAACTGTTTGTCGTACCTACGCCAATCGGCAACCTGGAGGATATTACCCTGAGAGCGATTAGGGTGCTGAAAGAGTGTGACCTGATACTGGCCGAGGATACGAGAACTAGTGGTGTGTTGTTGAAACGCTACGAGGTGGGAACGGCGATGCAGTCGCACCACATGTTTAACGAGCATCGGGTGACAGCCTCCCTGGTAATGCGAATGAAGGGGGGCGAACGGATGGCCCTGATATCCGACGCGGGTACGCCCGGTATTTCGGACCCCGGTTTTTACCTGGTTAGGGCTTGCCTTGAGGAGGGAGTGGAGGTAGAGTGTCTCCCCGGTGCTACTGCCTTCGTACCTGCCTTAGTCGAGTCGGGCTTGCCGAGCGATCGCTTCTGCTTCGAGGGGTTCCTTCCCCGTAAAAAGGGAAGGGTTACGAGGCTACAGCAACTCGCGACCGAGACGAGAACCATGATCTTTTATGAATCACCTTACCGGGTGGTTAAAACATTAACCCAATTGGCTGAATACCTGGGTGAAGAACGAAGTGCATCGCTTTCACGCGAGCTCTCTAAATTGCACGCTGAGACAGTGCGAGGAACGCTAAAAGAGTTAAGCGCTCAATTTTTGGAAAATGCCCCGAAGGGGGAATGTGTTATTGTCGTGGCGGGAGCGCCCGAGAAATAGGGCTTGTATGTCCGTTTGGGCTTTCAAGGGAACCGGATATGCCTTGAAAGATGAAATCATTTTAGATGAGAAATGTAAAAAATGAAATGTATGAAAAAAACGTGGATGTTATGGGTAGCCATTGGGCTAATCGTTTCGTGTACCAACGTTAAGGAGTCAAAAGAGTACAAAGCGCTTGAGGCGCAGCGTGACTCCTTGATGATGGTTACGGTGGATGCCGAGAGTGAAGCGATTGAAATGATGTCGGTTATCAGTGAGGTTGAGGCCAACTTCGAGCGGATAAGGGAGGCAGAGAAGTACATCTCCACGCAGTCGGCCAAAGAGGGCGAGATGAGCCAGGATACCCGGACACGCGTCACCGAGAACTTCAAGATGATCAACGATATCCTGCAACGCAACAAGACGCAGCTGCAGGAGTTGAACCGGAAGTATAGCGGTAGCACCAAGGAGGTAGCCTCGTTGAAGAACACCATCACGAGGTTGAACCGTGAGATGGAGGAGAGTGCGGGCCGCTTAGCGGAGATGCAAAAAGAGCTGGCTGCTAAAGATGAGAAGATCGCGCAACTTTCGCAGGACATCACCTCCCTTGCTATTGAAGCGGAACAGCAGTCGGTCACCATCCAGGAGCAGGACCGTAGCTTGAACAGGGCTTATTACGTTTTCGGGACGCAGAAGGAGTTGAAGGACCAAAAAATTCTCTCGGGGGGCTTTTTGAAGGCCACCCGGGTATTACAAGACACCTTCAATAAGGAGTACTTCCTGACCATTGATATACGGGAGGTGACCGAGATTCCCCTCTACGCCAAGAAGGCCAAGCTGTGGTCGACCCACCCGGAGGGAACCTACGAGTTCGTTACCCTTGAAGATGGTAACCTCCTGTTTCAAGTGACCGATACGCAACGTTTCTGGAGCTTAACCAAGTACTTGATTATCGAGGTAAGCTAAGGTGCATGCGCTATAGGGACCTGTTTGTCGACCTGGATGATACCCTGTGGGACATCCACTGGAACGGTAGGGAGTGCCTCGAAGCGATCTATGTCGATTACGGCTACGGGAAATATTATCCCGAGTTCGAGGACTATTACAACGTTTACATGCGGAACAACAACCGCTTGTGGGGGCTTTACCGTGATGGGGTTGTCTTAAAAGAGGAGCTTATCGTTGAACGCTTTCTAGCTCCGGTAAGGGAGTTCGGTATTGAAGACCCCGAATACGCGAAGAGGTTGAACGACGACTTCCTGGAACGAACGACCCGAAAAACGGGGTTAATCGATGGGGCGATGGAACTGCTGGAGTGGCTGAAGCCGAAATACCGGATGCATATCCTCTCCAACGGGTTTACCGAGGTGCAGCATAAGAAGATCGAGAACTCGGGGTTGCGCCCCTATTTCGATACCGTTATCCTGTCGGAGGAGGCGGGTGTCAACAAGCCACACCCCGACATGTTTTCTCACGCCTTAGAACGTACGGGTGCGAGGCGTGAGCAAACCTTGATGATAGGAGATAGCTGGGAGGCCGATATCGTGGGAGCGTATCGGAGCGGTATCGACCAGATATGGCTTAACCCTACCGGCGAAAGTGTTAAGGGGGGCTTCAAACCTACATACACGGTGAGTAGTTTAAAAGAGATAATGGAGATTCTCTAACCCCGCTCCTTGCCATCGAGTCTGTTTCTGACAGTTTTTTTCATGGCAAGGTGTACAGTAAAGAGACGCGTATGAAACCGATTACCTTAAAGGATATTGCGAAAGCGCTGGATTTATCCCCGTCAACGGTGTCGAGGGCGATGAAAGATAACCCCGCGATCAGCCTGCAGACACGGGAGAGGGTACAGGCGTACGCGGCCAAGCATAAGTATAAGCCCAACACCCTGGCAATGCAGCTGCGCACGAACCGTGTGAACACCATCGGTGTGATCGTACCAGAAATCGTCCACTACTTTTTCTCCACAGTGCTGGCCGGTATACAAGACGAAGCGGAAAAGAAGAACTATAACCTGCTTTTTTGCCTCTCTAACGAGGATTACGAACGGGAAGTGAAAAGCGTGGAGACCTTGTTAGATGCGCGTGTGTGCGGCATCTTGGCATCGCAATCCAAAAGCACACGCACGTTTGACCACTTTCAAGAGATTATCGACAATAAGGTACACCTCGTGTTTTTCGACCGGATATGCACGGGCATCAACACCGATAAGGTGGTGGTGGACGACTACGCCGGGGCGTTTAACGCGGTGGAATACCTGATTAGTACCGGGTGCAAGCGCATTGCATTCTTGGGGGCTACCCCTTGGTTGCCCATCGCCAACAACCGTCGGATGGGGTATGAGGATGCACTTCGAAAACACCGGCTGCCCGTTGAGAAAGAGCTGAGCCAGGTGTGTGACACGGTGGACTTGGCGAAAGTGGTCATCCCACAGATGTTGGCGTTAGATCCCCCACCGGATGCCTTCTTTTGCATCAATGATGAGGTGGCCGCCTATTGTATTCAAATCGCCAAATCCAATGGCTTTAACGTGCCGGAAGATGTGTCGGTGTGCGGCTTTACCAACAGCTACCTTACCGAGGTGACCTATCCCAAGCTCACGAGCGTGGATCAGCATGGTTACCGGATGGGCGAGGTGGCGGCCAGGCTGCTTATTAACCGGATTGAAGGAAGGGAGACCAAGCCCGGTATCGTGAGCCGACTGATCAAGACCAAGCTGGTGGTGAGGGAATCGACGAAATAGTGAATAAATAAAGAGCGATGAAAGCGATAAAGAAGAGACGACTTTCCTTTTGGGAGATCTGGAACATGAGCTTCGGCTTCCTGGGCATTCAGTTTGGGTTTGCCCTGCAGAACGCGAACGTGAGCCGGATTTTTGAGACACTGGGCGCTAGGGTGGAGGACATCCCCATCTTGTGGATTGCTGCCCCCATCACTGGGCTAATTGTCCAACCCATTGTAGGGCACTTGAGTGATAAGACGTGGAACCGCTTTGGACGACGACGACCCTACTTCATGGTTGGGGCTGTCTTTACCACGTTGGCGCTCTTCTTGATGCCCAACTCTCCCGCGTTGTGGGTCGCCGCCGGTATGCTCTGGATCATGGATGCCTCCATCAATATATCGATGGAGCCCTTCCGGGCATTCGTCGGCGATAACTTGCCTACCGAGCAGCGGACCATGGGATTCGCGATGCAGAGCTTTTTTATCGGCACGGGCGCGGTGATAGCTTCCGCGCTTCCTTACATCCTGACAAACTGGTTTGGCGTCCCCAATACTGCCGAAGAGGGACTCATCCCGTTATCGGTGAAGTTGTCGTTTTACATCGGCGGCGTGGTGCTTTTCCTCTCGGTCTTTTACACGGTTTTCACTTCCAAAGAGTATTCGCCCGAAGAGTTGGCGGCTTTTGAAGAGGCCAAGGAGCAGCGTACCGGGATTAAAATGTCCGATAGGTCTCCGGTTACCGCCCCCCAGTTTTTTAAGCAGGGGGTAATCTGGACCCTCGTGGGACTTGCCGCCACGTTGCTGATCGCTTTCACGGGGCTGGGTACCCAAAACGGGCAACTCTATATCGTGGGGGGATTGCTACTCGCTTTTGGCCTTATCCTGATTCTGTCGGGGGCCATCACGGGAAAGACGACCAGGCAGAACGGGCTGGTGGGGATTATGAACGACCTGCTGCATATGCCCAAGACAATGGGGCAGCTAGCTATCGTGCAGTTCTTCTCGTGGCTCGCCTTCTACGCCATGTGGATATACACGACCCCTGCCATCACCCAACATATATACGGGACCACCGATTCCACATCGGAGCTCTATAACCAAGGGGCCAACTGGGTGGGGGTGTTGTTCGCCGTCTATAACGGGGTGTCGGCCATTAGTGCCTTCCTGCTGCCGCTTATCGCCAAGCAAATTGGGCGCAAGGGGACGCACGCCATCGCCTTGGTGATTGGGGGGCTATCTTTTATCTCGCTCTACTTCGTGAAGGAGCCCACCACGCTGCTTATACCGATGATCGGTGTGGGATTCGCCTGGGGAAGCATCCTGTCGATGCCCTACGCGATATTGACCGGCTCGCTGCCCGCCGATAAGATGGGGACCTACATGGGCATCTTCAATTTCTTTATCGTGATCCCGCAAATATTGGCGGCTAGTATCTTGGGATATATCACCAGCACCCTATTCCACGGCAAGGTAATCCTTACGCTGGTACTGGCGGGCTGCTCGCTTATATTAGGGGGTCTCTCTGTCTATTTCGTTCAGGACAGGGATGATGTGTACCGGTTAAAGAGGAAGTGAAAAATCAGGTGGGTGAAACCTGTGAAAGGTGAATAGCGGGAAAAGCAGAAAGTCAAAAGTGTATGGTTGGAAAAAGAGATAGCGCATTGAGGTGGCTTGTATTGTTAGGTTGTTTTGTGGTGTTTTACGCTTGTGGGCCTCAAGATAAGAAGGGAGTAGAGGAGGAGCCTCAAGAGGAGGTCTGTCAATGGTTGGAATATGGAATCTGCCTGGATTCACTGGACATTACCCGCTACACGATCGAGCGGGGGGATCATTTCGCTTCTATCCTTTCGAATTTAGGGTTTTCCCCTGCCGAAGGAGAGAAGATCACCAGCGCGATTACCCCCTATTTGTCCCCTTCCAAGTTACAGGTAGGCCATACTTATTCCGCCATTTCGGAACGGGATACCGCCTCCACCATCCGATATCTTGTCTTTGAGAAGGGACGGATCGATTATGCCATTGTCGAGATACAGCCCGATACGGTGCTCGCTTACGAAGAAGCACGCCCCGTGACCCTTAAGCGGCAGTACGCCGAGGGGGTTATTACCTCCTCCATGTGGAACACCATCGTCGATTCCGGTGCCCCGGTGATGCTCGCGCTCATGCTGTCGGACGTCTACGCGTGGCAAATCGATTTTTTTGACGTGAAGGAGGGGGACTCGTTTCGGGTGATGTACGACGTGGCTTACGTGAACGATACCAGCATGGTGGAGATTTCCGCGATCGAAGGGGCCGTTTTCACCCACCGTGGGGAGGAGTACCTGG
>DUPB01000003.1 GCA_012838585.1 Bacteroidales bacterium | reverse complement strand
TGACGTTATGGCCGCCAAACGCCCGGGCATAATTCAACGATGCCTGGTAGTTGACGTAGTAACGGGTGTTCATCCCTTTCGACAGGCGAATGGCCGAGTCGGAGTTCGTGATAATGGCGGTGTAGCTGCTGGTTTCATCGGCACTTCGGGCCACGTTAAACCCATACGTGTCCAAGGAACGCACCCCTTGCAGGACAGTGCTGGCGTGGCTGTCAAAAGCGATCATCCCTTTCGCGGAGAGCCCTTTGGTGATAAAATCCAAGCCCCAGTCCAACGTCAACGATGAGTTCAGGTTGTTCGACATCTCTTCGCGATACCCCCTTCGGTTAATTTCCCCATAAGTGTTTCTGTCTTGTCCCGATTGTGCGACAATCTCGTTCACCGGTATCCCATACCCGGGTTGTGTGGTGGGACCTGGATCGGTAGGCGGTGTAGCCCAGGTGTAAGCGATCATGTTTTGCACCATTCCCGCCACGCTGTTGGAAAAGAGGTCCTGCGTTTGTGGGGTATTCATTTTCTCCAGGTAGGTAGCAATGTTTAGCGATGCCTTCAAATTGCTGGCGATATTGTAATCGACGTTACCGCGGAAGTTATAGCGATCCATGCTGTAACTGGGATCATACCCGAGAAAACTTTTCGGTTCCGTTTTGAAGTTTCCCCCCTGGCCGATGTAGCCCACGTTGAGGAAATAGGTGAACCGTTCGCCCCCGCCGTTAAAGTTCGCGTTGACCCGTGTTTGCGGCGCCCAGTCCCTAAAGTAGTCGTGGAAGACATCCCTGTCCGGGTAGAATACCGGGTCTTCCCCGCTGCGGTATTTGTCAATCATGTACTGGGTATAAGGCATGTCGGCTTCATCCGCACCCGGGTGATCATTCAGGTAAGCCTGGTTGCGCAACTCGGCGAATTCCCACGAGTGCAGCCGGTCGGCTTTCACCAGGAATCCCTGCAGGCTATGGTCGACCGAGATGCTGAGCTCCGATTTGCCGGGCTGTCCACGACGGGTGGTAATCATGACCACACCGTTCGCCCCGCGAACCCCGAAAACGGCAGTGGCGGAAGCATCCTTTAAGATGCTTATCGACTCCACCTCGTTCGGGTCTATCCGGCTGATATTGCTTCGGGGCACCCCATCTATAAGGATCAGCGGCGAAGCGTCATTCAGCGTTCCCACACCACGAAGGTACAGGTTTACGGCATCATTACCCGGCTGACCCGATGTCTGAATGGCAGTAAGCCCAGGCAACCGACCCGCGAGCGCGGTCGACAAGTTGGGCGCCGAACTCTGTTTCAGATCTTTCGTATCCACCGTTGAGATGGCCGCGGTCACGGATGCCTTTTTCTGGATACCATATCCCACCACTACCACCTCTTCCAGCACACCGGTATCTTCTTCCAAAGTGATATCGATCACGGAACGTCCATTCACGTTGATCGTTTCGCTCTTCATGCCTACGTAGGAAACCTCCAGTATGGCATCAGCCGGAACAGCCGGAATGAGGTACTTCCCGTCAAAATCGGTAACGGTGCCGTGGGCTGTTCCTTGAACCTGGATGGTAACCCCGATAAGGGGTTCACCCCGCGTATCCGTAACAAGCCCCGTGACGTTCACATTTTGTGCGAACACCCCGAAAGAGTACACGCACAAAATGAGGAACATCCATCTTTTCCCTAAATGTTGTGGAAATCTCTTTTTCATTCCTTCATTTTTTAGATTACTACAGTTTTTGCTTAGATAAAATTATCAATTATAAAGAAGGTCATGACGATGCGTGTTTCATCACCGCCATCACCTAAAAAATCTATTCTACTATGTTTCAGGCAATTCCCTAAATCCAACGCGATTGTGGCATTATTTACGCTGCGAATGTAATGGAAGATATGTTAACAAGGCTGCATAATTTGGCATCAAGGCTGGATAATTTGGCATTAAAGCTGCACAATATGACATCAAACTACACAATTTGACATCAATGCTGCACGAAATGTCAATCCAAGTATTAAAACATCAAATAACAGGCGACTAAACGAGGAAAAAAATCATCTCCATAAGGCATGAAGAAAACTTTTGCTTAACTTCGTGGTAAGTTCACTTAAGAACATCACCACTAATACCTTTATTATGGTTAAATACGCAACGAAAATAGGGTGTTACGTGAGCTTGCTTCTCCTGATAACGGGAGCGCTGCACGGTCAAAACCCCTCGTTCAAGAAAAACGCGATCCAGCCCTGGAAAAACAACCCAAGGTACTGGCAATATAAGGGGAAGCCGGTGATGCTGCTAGGAGCCAGCAACGATGACAACCTCTTTCAGTGGCCTTCTCACAAGTTGATCCCCCACCTTGACTCGATGAAGCGCATCGGGGCCAATTACGTAAGGAACACGATGAGCGATCGCCGTGACAAGGGGTTCGAGCTATACCCGTTCGAGCAACTGGAGGATGGACTATACGATTTACATCTGTGGGACGACGAGTACTGGAAGCGATTCGAAAAGTTCCTGAAGGAGACGAAGAAGAGAGACATCATCGTGCAGATCGAATTGTGGGATCGGTTTGATTACTCGCAAAAGCACTGGCTCACGCACCCGTACAACCCGAAGAACAACGTGAATTACAGTTACGACGAGTCGGGACTGGCCAACGAGTACCCGGAACACGCTGGCCAAAACCGGCAACCCTTTTTCTTCACCACCCCAAAGCAACGGAACAACCCCTGGTTGCTCCCTATCCAGAAGAAGTTCATAGCAAAGGTACTCTCATATTCGTTGTCATTCGATCACGTGCTCTACTGCATCGACAACGAAACATCCGGGGAAGAGGAGTGGAGCATTTTCTGGCGAGACTTCATCGTCGACAAGGCAAGGGAGAAAGGCAAAGCGATCTGCGTGACAGAGATGTGGGACGACTGGAACCTCCAGGCGGATCGCCACAGGAGAACCCTGGATCACCCCGATCGATTCCGGTTCTGCGACGTCTCGCAAAACACACACCAGCGGGGCGATAGGTTATGGAACAACCTGCAATGGGCACTCGGTTACATTGAAGCTGCCCCCAGACCGGTAAATGTGGTAAAAACCTACGGGGCGGATGGCGGAAGGCACGGCAACACCCGGGATGCTATTGAGCGATGGTGGCTTCACCTGCTGGGAGGGGTAGCCTCCGTGCGTTTTCACCGCCCCGATTCCGGTTTAGGGCTATCTGCTGAGTCCATCGCCTCCGTCCGTGTGGCAAGAATAATAGAACAACAGGTCCCTTTTTGGGAGCTGCACCCCTGTAACCATGTATTGGCCAACCGAAGCGAAAACAGCGCCTACTTGACAGCCACTCCCGGGAAAATATATGTGGCGTTTCTACCCAAGGGGGGCAGCGTCCGACTTGACCTGGATGGCACCTCCACTTACTCCGTCCGGTGGCTAAACGTACGACAGGGTGAATGGCATGAGGCAGCCCCCCAAGAGGTCGTGATCACGTCAGCCATGCCCCTTCAGGCACCCGGTAACGACGAATGGGTGCTTATCGCCACGAAAAAATCATTATAATCAATAGGTAGGTAATAGGTCAAGTGTAAAAAACCCCAACTATTTCGTTAAGCCAAACGAGCAGAGGACAAGTTCACTTGGACTATGCCGTGGCGAGAAATAGTCTAACTTTAGTGAACATTTTCGATAAGCAATGTGGGCAGATGTCAAATTTATTTGACTATGCCATTGCGAGAAAATGTCTAATTTATGAACTATTTCGTTAAGCCAAACGAGCAGAGGACAAGTTCACTTGGACTATGCCGTGGCGAGGAATAGTCTAACTTTAATGAAGGTTAACAAGCAACGCACAGAGTTTTCAACGTTTCATAAGCTTTACCGGGCAACCCATTCGATTTCGGCCCATCGTGTTTTCCACTGCCCCCAGGTGCCTATACCATACGCGTACGCGATAAATTGCCGTGCACCTTTTCTGATGTGCCCTTTGCCATCGCCGCTCCACCCGCAGTTATGCAGGCCCGGCATGAGGTTTTCCCTCACCTCCCCGATCTTCTTGAATTTGAGCCCGTCGTCGGATTGCCAAATCACAAGGTAGCTTTTTTCTGACATCCTAGCGGCAGTATGAATGGCTTGAAACTTTTTGATATCCTCCCGGTACTTCACGTCAGCATGATCGGCACCGGCTATCGCGCTTTTGTCCATGGCCACACCCCGGTAAACCAAAGAACCCGGCCAGTTCGGGTCGT
>DUPB01000225.1 GCA_012838585.1 Bacteroidales bacterium | reverse complement strand
TGCTTGGGAACGAGCCCGGCTTCGCGGCCATCCTGGGAACGGGTACCAACTCTTGCCTTTACGATGGAACCCGCATCACCCACAACGTGGACTCCATGGGATTCCTTCTGGGAGACGAGGGGAGCGGGGCGTACATGGGCAAGCGGATTATCGGCGACTTTATCCGGGGGCACATGCCCGAGGAGGTTTCCGCCCTCTTTTACGACACCTACGGCCTTACCCCTGATGCGCTGGTAGATAACGTGTACAGTGCTTCCATGCCCAACCGCTATTGCGCGTCGTTCACCCGCTTTTTAAGCCTCGACGCGATGGCCAATACCGATTACGCCGAGCAAGTGAAGCGGGACGCTTTCCGTGATTTCTTTAACAACATCGTGGTCTACTACCCGGGCTATTCCGATCACCTGTTCAACTGCGTGGGCAGCATCGGTTGGGTGTTTAAAGATACCCTTGCCGCCGTGGCAGAAGAGTTTGGGATGAAGGTCGGTAAGATCGTTCAAAGTCCCATGGAGGGGTTAATCGCTTATCACCACGTTTAACCTATCCGTTATCTAAGCAAGGCTACTATAACATTCAGTCAAACTGTTGGATTCATGGCTTTTCCGGTGCTTTCAACCGAGCAATCCAACCATAACACCCAGTACAAACCCATACATTAATTAACGCATTATGGATAAAAAGAGAAACAACTCGAACTACCTACTTCCCCTTTTGATTATCGCGGTCGCCTTTTTCATCATCGGCTTTGGGGTGGGGATAAACGGTATCATGGTCCCCATTTTAGAAGGGGCCTTCTCCTTGAGCAAGGGGATGTCTTACCTGGTGTTAACCGCCACGTTCTCTGCCTTTTTGATTTTCGGTAGGCCGTCAGGCATGCTCATCCAGAAGATCGGCTACAAGAAGGCCATGATCATAGCCTTGATAATCATGGCGTTGGGCATGTTGCTGTTCATCCCGTCGGCCCGTATGAGCGACTCGATGGCCGGTTTCTACATGTTCCTGGTGGCATCGTTTGTCGGGGGTATCGGCAACACCCTGCTGCAGGCGACGGTGAATCCCTACGTGACTATCTGTGGACCCATCGAGAAGGCCGCCCAGCGCATGTGCTTCATGGGGATCATGAACAAGTCGGCCTGGTACCTGGGTCCCATATTCCTGAGCCTGTTTATCGATGTGACCAACCCGGTGCTTGACTTAGCCCATATACCTTTTGGACTCGCCGCTGCTGTCATCGTCCTTCTCGCCATCCTTATCCACTTTGTCCATCTGCCGGAAGTGAAGGCAGAGGGAGAGGATGAGGACGAACTGGACGAGGCTAACGCCGACACGCGGGATAGTTTCGTGATTGCCGCGAACAAGAAAAAGAGCGTTTGGCAGTTCCCCCACCTCATCTTAGGGGCGATCGCCCTGTTCGTTTACGTGGGGGTGGAGACCCTCCCCATGGCATCGGCGATCGATTTCGCGAACGCCATCGGGTTAGACAACCCGGCCCACTACTCGGGCATCGTCTCTATCGGTTTGGTGATCGGGTACATTGTTAGCATTTTCCTGTTGCAGGTCATGCGTCAGAAGCAGGCGTTAATCCTCTTCACCTTTATCGCGATAGCCGCCTCGCTCTGCTTGATCTATCTCCCCGCGCAACAAGCCATATACAGCCTGGCGGTGCTGGGCTTCACCCACTCGCTCATGTGGGGGGCTATTTGGGCGTTGGCCATTGATAAGTTGGGTAAGTTCACCAAGGCCGGCTCCTCTATCCTGGTGATGGCCATCGTCGGGGGAGCTATCTTCCCGCTGATCTTCGGCTTTATCCTGGACGCCATAAAAACGCCCGGCATGGCGATTACCGCGGAGAATTTTCAAACCGGCTACTGGTTGTTCGTCCCCGGCTACCTCTACATCCTCTTTTACGCCACTTTAGGCCATAAAATCGGATTGAAAAAAGCGGGTTGACATTGACCTGTAAGCCGTTCGGCATGCCTTAAATGTGTTTGAAAAATAAAAATCAAATAACCGTATGAAAGACAAGAAAGGAATAAGCAGGCGGCACTTTTTAGGGAGCGCTTCGGTGCTTGGCACGGGCATGCTCCTGAAGCCGCGGTTCACCTGGGCGGTCAACCGCGGGGCAGACACGAAGCCCGCCCTGTTGGGGGGTGAGAAAACGTTCTCGGGGAGCTTTCCCCGTTGGCCCATCATTGACGCTACCGAGGAGAACGCGTTGCGGGGTGTCCTCGAATCCCGGCAGGGATGGGGTAGGCGAATGAGGAACAACGAGGCCGACAAGTTCGAAACCCGTTACGCGGAGCTGTTGGGGGTAAAGCACTGTCTCACCGTGAACAGCGGCACCTCGGCGCTCTTCACCATGCTCGGGGCGTTAAATATTGGCCCGGGCGATGAGGTGATCCTACCGGTCTACACCTTTATCGCGACCTACAACGTGGTGGCCATGCACCATGCCTTGCCCATTATCGTGGATATCGATCCCGAAAGCTTTCAGGTCGATCCAAGTAAGATGGAGGCGGCCATCACCCCCAACACCAAGGCCCTTCTGCCCGTGCATATCGGTGGGTCGCCGTTCGATGTAGACGCCGTCCTCGCGATCGGGGAAAAACATGACCTGCCGGTTATCGAGGATGCCTGTCAGGCACCGTTGGCGTCGTGGAAGGGGCAAAAGGTGGGTAATTTCGGCTTGGGCGCCGCCTTCAGCTTCCAGGAGTCCAAGAACCTCACCTGCGGTCAAGGTGGTGGTATCACCACCAACGATGACCGTTTCATGAACGCCTGCGTGGGCTTTCATCACCAGGGTTCCGTTCAGGAGGAGAGCCCCTTTGCCCAGGGTGCCGCTCGCGGCGGCAACTTCCGGATGACGGCGTTCCAGGCCTCCATATTGAACGCGCAGATGACCCGCCTGGAGCAGCAGGCGAAAACGAGGAGTGAAAACGCGGCCTACTTGGGCGAGCTGTTTAGCCAGATACCGGGCATCGCTCCCGCTAAGCTATACCCCGGTACGACCAACAGCGCGTACCATCTCTACATGTTTCGTTTTGATAGCAATCACTTTGCCGGCATGAGCAAGGCCCGTTTCATCGAAGCCCTCAGGGCCGAGGGGGTCTCTTGCCACCCCGGTTACGGTGAGATGGATAAGAGTCCCCTTGTCGCTTCATTAGCCAAGAACCGGCACTACCTGCAGGTGTACGGCGAGAAGGCGATGAACGAGTGGTTGGAGCGCATCCAGTGCCCGGTGAACGAGAAGGTATCCCGTGACGTTGCCGTTTGGTTCACCCAGACCACCTTGCTGGGTACCCGAACTGACCTGGAACAGATTGCCGAGGCAATCCGCAAGATCCAGAAATACGCGAAGGAGATACGTGACGCAACCGTGTAACACGGCTTATCGGGCGACATGACGCAACCGTGAAGCTCGGTTTGTCTCGCGACGTGGGCTACACCGATGAGACAGTGAAAAGGGAGTGTTAGGTGATGTGGATGACGGGAATAACGAAGATTACGGGTGCGACAAGGGCAGTGAGGATGATGGGAATGGCGGAGATTACGAGTGAGACAAGGACGATGCGGATGACGGGTGCGACGAACGTGACAACGGTAAGACGAGCGCGGTTACAGAACCTGCTGAGCCTGTTCGTCCTGTTGGTCGTTTCTACAGCCTCCATCCTGCCCGCTTACCCCGGATTCCGCGTCTCCCCCCTGTTCCGGGACAACATGGTCATCCAGCGGGATACAAGCGTGGAGGTGTGGGGCGAGGCCGATAAAGGCAAGCGGGTTACCGTCGTTTTCAACGGGCAGGTGATGAAGGCGAAGGCCGATAAAAGCGGCCGGTGGGCCGTGTCGTTATCGACCATGTCGCACGGGGGCCCTTATTCAATGGAGATCTCCTGCGGCGACTCCACGCTACAGATCAGCAACATTCTTGTTGGCGACGTCTGGTTTTGCAGCGGTCAATCCAATATGGTGTGGCCGGTCTCTAAGTCCAACAACGCGGAGCAGGAGATAGCGGCGGCTACTTACCCCAACATTCGGTCGTTCAACGTGGGGAGGAACATCGCTTTCGCCCCCGCCACCGATCTGCAGGGGCAGTGGGAAGTCTGTAGCCCCGAGACCGTTGGGGACTTTTCTGCCGTTGCCTACTTCTTTGCCCGGGAGGTTCACCGGGAGACCGGTATCCCCATCGGCATCGTGAACGCTTCGTGGGGAGGTACCGAGATCGAGCCCTGGATTAGCGAGCCAGCCTTTGCATCATTACCGCCAGATTTAAAAGACCATTACAGCTACACGCCCGAGACCTCTCCCGACAGCATCAAGCTTCGACTTGACAGGGGAGAATCCCTGCCGGAGAAAATAGCACCCAATGCCTACCCGAGCGTCCTATACAACGGGATGGTATACCCGTTCATCCGCTTCCCGATTACCGGGGTAATCTGGTACCAGGGTGAGAACAACGCCCATGCCGGACGGTCGGCCGACTATTACGCGCTTTTTCCCTGTTTAATCCGGGACTGGCGGAAGCAGTGGGGGTACGACTTCCCCTTTTACTGGGTGCAGCTCGCGAGCTACAAGCCCGAAAGCGCTCTCCCTGAAGAGAGTGACTGGGCAGAGTTGAGGGATGCGCAGCATCAAACCCTCTCCCTACCTCATACCGGTGAGGCGGTGACCATTGATATCGGCGCGGCGAACGACGTACACCCCAGGAACAAGCAGGATGTAGGGTATAGGTTGGCACTTAACGCGTTGAACAAGGTGTACGGCAAAAACGTTCTATATTCGGGACCGGTCTTTCGTTCCATGAACGTTGACAATGGTAAGGTCATTTTGGATTTTGATCACGTGGGGTCGGGCTTGATGGCCAAAAACAAGTATGGCTACCTTCAGGGGTTCTCCATCGCGGGACCCGATAAGCAGTTCGTTTGGGCTCAAGCGTACATCAACGAAAATAATCAGGTGGTCGTCTTTAACCCTCAAGTTCCCCATCCGGTATTCGTCCGTTACGCGTGGAGCAACAACCCCGGCGATGCCAACCTGTTCAATAAAGAGGGGTTGCCGGCATCTCCCTTTCAGGCGGAAAGGCCTGTTGATGCGGGAGAAGCCAACAAGGCACCTGCCGAGTTGGCATCAGCTTGCGAGGCAAACTTGGAAAATATTTTCAAGGAGTTTATCCTCATCGACGATGAAGCACTCCTTCCCGATTATTTCAGGGCTATGGTCTATTTGGACTGTGGCTGTAAAACGCCCTATTTCAGGGAGCGCTATTCAAAATACAGTGTAGATGAAAACAGTAATCATTAATATCCTAAACAACGTGACTATGAAAAAGATATGGATCATTGCATTCATTGGCCTGACAGTCATCGCCCAGGCTTACGGACAGACGAATACAACAGAGCAGGCCAATGAAAAAACC
This sequence comes from Bacteroidales bacterium, assembly GCA_012838585.1. Classification (GTDB taxonomy): domain Bacteria; phylum Bacteroidota; class Bacteroidia; order Bacteroidales; family Dysgonomonadaceae; genus Proteiniphilum. Next base: position 10,605 of record DUPB01000225.1, on the reverse strand, counting down.
GGGATAATATACGAGAATACAGTTTATCGTTTTAAAGCCACGATACCGGGCAGTTGGAGGCTACATGGACACGTTATTAATGACACCAGGTACAATATGGCGATAGCCGATTGGGGACTGCCTAAGGTTTATAGTGAAGTGGAGAAAACCGAAATTGAAAACTCTGTCTCGATCGTTGCGTATCGAAGGAAGGAAATTAATTCAGTGGACAGGTTGATTCAGTTTGAATATGAAAGATATAAAGGTAATAGCCCGACAAGCAAAATCATTCTGGAAGAAGATAAAACAAGCCCTAATGCAAGGATTCTTAACATCACCCAATCCACGGGAATACAATTTAAGGGTAAGTGGTATATTTACTTTCAAAATGATATCGGCTATGTCATTGCCTTTATGGCGACACCGGGTACCTACGAGAAGAACTTGAATGTATTCGAAGAGTTTCATGAAAACGTGGAGCTCTATTGACGATGTAAATATATGTCTTTAACAACGATGATGGCAAGATTAATACACTTTGATAGTAAAATCCCATGAAACCAATCAATCTCGCAATCACGTTATTCTCTCTGTTTTTTAACGAGCACTATGCTGGGACAGACTACAAGCCCTGCTCCCAAGTTGACGGGAGATAGATTTATTTATCGTATCCAATAAAAAACGTATAAGTTTGGCAAAACAAGATAATTTAGCAATCCCTTGGAAATTAAAGATTGTTTGATTGAAAATCCATTATACAACAAATTGAATAAATTAAGAAAAAGCAATCCGGAAGCTTTCTTCTATTGGTATAAAAGTTTTTTGCTGTGACGGTAAGATCAGATGAACTGAAAAGATTGCAGAATATTTAGCCTTTTTTTGCGTTTTTTGAAGACAGCTTGTCGGTTTTAGAAAAGCCATTCAGCCATGAATAGCCTATATTTGTAACATTCGATGACGTTATTGTATCAAGGCAAGTTGAACTACAATTAATTCACCAAATATTAAGAAAGATGATTGCAAAAACCTATTTTTCGGGATTTGATGGCGCCATTGAAACGTACAATGCTATTTCTGAGGCGAGTGATGGACGTATTTACTACGTGTTGTGTTCCACGAAACATGACGTGGCGGCGCAACTTTACGTGTACGACCCCAAAACAGACGCTACCGAGTTTTTAGCGGACCTGTCTGAAGCGGTCGGCGAGAAACATCTCAACTACATCTCGCAAGGGAAGAGCCACACCGAGTTTTACGAGGTGGACCAGAAGCTCTACTTCGCCACCCACGTGGGCTTCTACGAGATGATTGACGGCGCGCAGAACATGCCGGTGACGCCCCCGGAAGGTTACAAGCTCTACCCCGGTGGGCACTTCGTCTACTACGACATGAAGACCAAAGAGGTGAAGAGCATGGCCAAAGATCCTAATGCCGAAGGGATATTGGCGATGACCATGGATGTTGACAGGAAGCAGATGTATGCCATTACCTGGCCCACGGGTCACCTTCTCCACTACGATGTGGAAAAGGATGTGTTGAAGGACTTGGGACCGGTTAGCGGCCCGGGTGAAGCAGGCAAGAGAGGAGATGATTACAGGGTCTTGTGCCGCTCGTTGCTGGTCAACCCGAATAACGGCCTCGTTTACTACTCGACGTCGGATGGGAATATATTCGAGTACGACCCCTCCACGGGAGCGGCTCCCAGGATGTTGACAGAGGTGAACCTGAGGTTGGACTACTTCGGTAAGTTCGACCCGAGAGACGCGGGCAGCATGGGCTACAACTGGAGGAAGATCCAGTGGTACGGCCCGGAGAACAAGGCGTACGGCGTACATGGGAACTCGGGCTACCTGTTCACGTTTGACCCGGAAAACGAGAAGATCGAGATCGTGGACCGCATCACCTCGGAACCTTCCAAGAGGAGCGGGATGAACGACCAGTTTAGCTACGGCTACCTGGGCTACAAGATCAAGGGCGACACCATTTACTACCTCACCGGGGCACCCATCTACAAGGATGGCAAGCGGGTGGCCGGCGTGGAGAAAATCAATATGGGTGCACCCAAGGGGTTGGAGCACCTGCATCTGGTAACCTTCCATATCCCCACGAGGACGTACAAGGATTTAGGTGCCGTTTTCTACGAGGATGGAAGCTTCCCGACCTACGTCAACTCGATCGCGGTGGGCGACGACAACGATGTGTACACGGTCGCCCGGTTCCAGCACGAGGGGAAAACGATTGATGACCTGATCAAGATCAAGATCAAGTGAGCACCCCGGTGAGTGCCTTGGTGAGTGCCCCGGGGAACACCCTAAGTGGTGCATTTATATAGGAGTAGGAATAACTGCTTGGTTGTCTAAAAAATGAACCGGGCAGTTATCCTCTTTTAGGCGTGGGGGTTAATAGCCAACGGTTAGAAGAGGCCGGTGATTTAAGATAATTAGCACTTTAATAGCTAGCGGAAGTTAAAAACCAATGTAAAAGAGGCCGTTTGCTGAAAAACGGAAATTATATTACCCAACAAACGTTTATTACAGTTACAGTATGTCTCGCTTCACATCCCTATTTTTAAGTATCTTGTGTGTTCTTGCCGTGACAACGCGCCTCGTTGCGCAACCCGTTGGGCAAGATGTCGTTATCGAGAATGACGAGGTAAGGTTAACGCTAACCGCCGATGGCAAGGCCCGCGGCTTGCTGCATAAACCCACGGGCCAGGAGTGCTTGGTGCAAGGCTCCAGCGCGCCTGTTTTCGCGTTGACCGAATACCGCCCGTATGATCCCGAGAACATGTTGACCTACGTGGCGAAAACCACCACGTTCCCCGCCAACAAGGTGGTGCGGGAAGGGGACAGCCTGTTCGTGAACTTCGACCGCCTCGACTACACGGCGGTCATCGCGTTGAACATCACCCCGCACTATATCGGGTTCACCCTGGCGAGGCTCGACTACACGTTGGAGGATATCTCCCAGTTTAAACGGGTTACCGAGATCGACGAGTTCACGTTGCTGCAATTGCCCGTGAAGAAAAGGAGCACGTTCGGCGAGTGGTTGAACGTGGTGTGGGACGACGAGATCGCGGTGAACGTGCTGGGCACCGATCCCTACACCAAGGTGGATAGCCAAGTGCGGGATGACCACATACTGTTGTCGGCGGGTATGGAGAGTATCATCAAGTTGCTTGGCGTGGGCGCGGCGCTGATCACGACGACCAAGGATAACTTCCTGGACTACCTGGCCGTTCTGGAACACGATTTCAACCTCCCCCCTGGAGTAGATAGCCGGAGGTTGGATGAGTACGGTTACTCCTACTATGAGATGCGCGGGTTGACGAAGGAGAATATCGATGAACATATCGCTTACGCCAAGATGGGTGGTTTCAAGATGATGGTGCTCTACTGGAAAGACTTCGCCACCTCACTGGGTCACTTCCCCTGGAAAAAAGAGTACCCAAACGGTATGGCCGATCTGCAGGAGGTCACGCGAAAGATCAGGGAGGCGGGCATCATCCCCGGCTTCCACATCCACTTCAACAAGGCCACCCGTAACGACAAGTACGTGACGCCCGTACCCGATGCCCGCTTGAACTTGACGGAGATATTTACCCTGTCGCAGCCCATTGATGAGGCGAGCACCGAGATTTACGTGGAGGAGAGCCCCCATAACTGCACGATGGAGCGCAACCGAAGGATCCTGAAAATTAACACCGAGCTAATCGAGTACGAGGGATTCACGGTGACGCGCCCCTATAAGTTTACCGGATGTAAGCGGGGACACCTGAACAGCACGCCCCGAAGTGCCGAAAAAGGGGCGAAGTTTGGCCTGCTGGATGTGGACACCTCACCCCAATACGTGAGGTTCGACCAACGTACCACCATTCAGGATGAGATGGCGGAGCGCCTGGCCAACATTATCGACGAGGCGGGCTTCGATTTTCTCTACTTCGATGGGGGAGAGGATGTGCACCCCCCGTACTGGTACTACGGCTCCAAAGCGCAACTGGATATTTACAACGCGCCGAAGCGAAAGCCCCTCTTCTCGGAGGGAGCCTTGAAGACGCACTTCGGCTGGCATATCTTAACCCGGGCCAACGCGTACGACACGTTTAAGCCCGAGAGGTTCCGGGCCGGGGTGCGTAAGTACATGTTGAACGGCGCGCGCTACATGGCGGAGAACTTCACGGCGGTCAACTTCGGGTGGAATATTTACCAGGCGCCCACCGAAACTTCCAACGGTTACCAGCCGGATATGTACGAGTTCGTCTGCAGCCGGGGCGCGGCGTGGGATTCACCCATCTCGTTGATGGTCGTCTCGCTGGATGATATGGACAACCACCCCCGTACCGAAGATAACTTGCGGGTGATGAAAAAGTGGGAAGAGGCACGCCTGGCGGGTCTCTTCACCGATGAGCAAAAGGAGATGCTGAAAGACCCGTTCCAGGAGCATATCCTGTTGAACGTGAACGGTAACCACGAGTTGCTGCCCTACGAGCGGGTGGAGAACTTCGCGAACAACCACCCGGATGGGTCCGCCTTCCTGTTTACCCGAAACGGCAAGACCTGGGTGGTCTTCTGGCACCAACGGGGTGACGGGAAGCTCACCCTACCCGTATCCCATAAGGTCATCAAGCTGTATGATCGGGATATGAAGCTGGAGCGGAAGCACGTGAAACGGGGAGAGGTGCAAACCCTTCCCATCGATAACCGGCGGTTCATCGAGTTCGATTTGCCCGAAAGCGAGGTGATCGAGCTGCTGAAACGGGCGGAAATAGTGACGACCCCGTGATGCGTTGTCGCGTCGAATAGTGAGGGGAAAGGGGAGTAAAGAACCGTTTGCGCTTAACCTAAATCCAGTTTCGCGGGAACGGGAGTTTTTGGAGAGTTTTGAAATCACTTGGGGAACTTTTAGTGATCCTTAGGGGTTTATAACATGAGGGGATATCGATATCCCGTGGGAATATGTAACAGAAAAAGGAGAGCGTGAACATGAACAGAAGAAATTTCATTAAGAAGGGAATCGTCGGCGGAACCTCCATGCTGGCGGTTTCAAAAAGCAAAGCGGCGAATATATGGGTGAAGTCGGCCGAAAGCAGCGACAAGCCAGCCATACTGGGGGGACCCAAAGCGCACGCGGGAACCTGGCCAAAGTGGCCGGAGTGGAATTCGGCAACCGATGAGAAGAGGTTGCTTGAGGTGATGAGAAGCGGTGTTTGGTCCAGAAGTAAGGTGACCGATGAGTTCGAGAAGAGGTGGGCAGAGATGATTGGCGCGAAACGGGCACTGGCGGTCGTGAATGGGACCAACGCCCTGAACGCCTCGTTGGCGCAGCTGGAGATAGGGTGGGGCGACGAGGTGCTCGTGACGCCATACACCTTTATCGCTTCCGTCTCTTGCATCTTGTTGAATGGTGCCATACCGGTATTCGTGGATATTGACCCGGAGACGTTCCAAATGGATCCCGATAACATCGAGAAGAAGATCACCCCACGGACCAGGGCTATTATACCGGTGCACATCCTCGGCTTGCCGTGCGATATGCAGCGCATCATGGCCATCGCGAAAAAACATGACCTCCTGGTCGTGGAAGACGCGTGCCAAGCTTGGCTGGCGGAGATCAACGGGAAGAAAGTGGGCACGTTCGGGAACGCGGGCTGTTTTAGCTTCCAAAACTCCAAGAACATGCCCATTGGTGAGGGGGGTGCCATCGTGAGTGATGACGATGAGTTTATGGACAGGTGCTACTCCTACCACAACTACGGCAACCCGTTCGGTTCAACCGCGGGTCAGTACTGGGCGGGCACGGTGATGATCGGCACCAAGTTGCGTCTTACCGAGTACCAGGCCGCCATCGGCCTCGCGCAAATGGAGCGCCTGGAGCAACAGACGGAGGTGCGGAATGAGAATGCGACTTACCTTAAGTCGCTTATCGCCGAAATCCCGGGTATCGTGCCCTACAGGCTCTACGATGACGTCACCAAAGCGGCGTTTCACCTCTTTCCGTTCACCTACCACGCGGAGGCTTTCAAGGGGATGCCCAGGGCCAAGTTCCTGGAAGCGCTTCGTGCCGAGGGGGTACCCTGCTCTGGCGGGTATACCGAGCTCAACAAGATGCCCTTCTTGAAAAACGCCTTCGAAAGCAAGTATTTTAAGAAGTTCTATTCGGCGGCGGATCTCGATTACGAGCGGTACATGGAGGAGAACGACTGCCCCAAGAATGAGAAGTTGTGCAACGAGCAGGCGGTCTGGTTCAGCCAAAGCCTCTTGTTGGCCCCGAAGGAGAATATGCGAAATATCGCGACGGCTATCCGTAAAATTCATATGAACGCCGAAGCGATCATGAAAATGTAGCTTAATAAAGTGATGACGAAGATAAGACGACTGATTCCTGTTCTCCTGCTGTTGGCCTATACCGTGACGGTGCATGCCGCTCCGGGTTCAGATGATGCCTACCTGTGGAAAGCGGGGGTGGCCCGCGTGGTAATCACCCCCGAGTACCCGGTATGGATGGCAGGCTATTCCAGCAGGACCTCACCCTCGGATGGGAAACTGCACGACTTGTGGGCAAAAGCGCTGGTACTGGAAGACGCATCCGGAAATCGCTCCCTGCTCGTGACGATGGACCTCCTCTCCATCCCCAAGGACTTTTCCGATGAGCTGAGGGGATGGGTGAAGGAGAGGTATGGCCTCGATAACGGGCGGATCATCCTGAGCACGTCGCATACCCACTCCGGCCCGGTGATATCGAGGGCGCTAAAAGACATCTACCCGATGGGCGACAGCGACTGGGAGACGGTCGACCGCTACACGGGGGAGCTAAAAGGGCTGCTGCACGGCTTGATCGACCAGGCGATGGAGCGGTTGCAACCCGCCTACCTCTCCACGGGGAACGGCATCCTCAGGTTCCAGGTGAACCGTCGGAACAACAAGGAAAATAGCATTACCCCACTCACGGAGCTGAAAGGCCCCAACGACTACTCGGTACCCGTGATGAAAATAGAACGTGCCGATAACAGCCTCCTGGCCATCCTGTTTGGCTATGCTTGTCATCCCACCACGCTGGCGATCAATCAGTTATCGGGGGATTACCCGGGGTTCGCGCAAATTGAACTCGAGAAGCTCTACCCGGGTGCCACCGCTATGTTTTTTCAAGGGGGAGGTGCTGACCAAAACCCCATTCCCAGGCGATCCATACCCCTGGCCAAGCAGTACGGTAAAGAGCTGGCGGCGGCCGTTGAAAGGGTTTTATCAGAGGATATGGAGCGGCAAGAGAGCGTGTTGACCACCGGTTACGCGGAGATTGACCTGCCCTTCGAGAAGCCGCTTCCGGTCAGTGAGCTGGAAAAGATCGCCCAGGGTAAGGATTACCAGGCCCGGTGGGCGGCGGGTATGTTGCACGATATACGGTCGGGTAACCCTTTCATCTCCTCCTACCCCTATCCTGTAGGCTTCTGGCGGATGGGCCAACAGACCCTGTTCGTGTTAGGTGGGGAGCTGCTTATCTCGTATACCATCAGCCTGAAAGAGATTTATGGACAAAACATCTTCGTTATGGGTTATGCCAATGATGTGGTAGGGTATATACCCGGCAAAAAGGTGTTAGAGGAAGGGGGCTACGAGGGGGATACCTCGCAGCGTGTATACGGGCTGCCGGCCAAATGGGATCCCTCCATTGAAACGTTAATCATTGAAGGGATTAAAGGAATCTATCCTGGAAATTAGTTGTGTTGCGTCTCAAAGGGATTACCAGCTTCGCAGGGATAAAGAGATGTATGTTGAAAGCTAATGAGGATCAGTATCACTCCTGCCCTGAAGTGTAACGGGGTAAAGAGATGTATGTTGAAAGCTAATGAGGATGAGTATTACTCCTGTCTTGAGCGTAACGGGGCAAAGAGACGTGTGTTGAAAACCAATAAAACGCGATGAGAATGATGAAAAGAGTTGTTATATTACTGGTGGCAACCGTTGGATTACTTTGCGCGGCCGCTTGTGGAACCGGGAACTGTTGTAACCGTACAGATACCAAGGAAGCGGATCCCGCTCCTTCCGTGAAAAAACACCCGCTGCTCATGTCCGACAAGCACGAGATGGTGTTAGGCACCTACGCGAGTCCCCCTCGGCTTAGTAATGGCAGGGTCGATTTTACCAAGTTGCTCGATCAGTTGGAAGATCTGAACGCCAACACCTACAACTGGCTTATCTGGCGGAACGAGAACGATTGGGACGACCTCCAACTGTTCCTTCCCCTTGCCCGGGCAAAAAAGATTGCCGTGTGGGTCACCGTGGTGCCTCCCTCCGAATCAAAACCGATAGCGAAGTGGAACTCGGAGCCGTTTGGATTGGATTACGTGCGCTGGGCCGAAGAGTTAGGAAAGCTGAGCGCGAAGTACCCCAACCTCGTTGCCTTCAGTATTGATGATTTCGTGCACAACCTAAAGACCTACACGCCGGAATATACCGCGAAGATGGTCGCTGCCCTGAAGAAAGGCAACCCCAACATGCATTTTATTCCTTGTTGCTACTACCGTCAGTTAACCCCCGATTTCGCGAAAAAGTATGAACCCTACCTGGATGGTATCTTATTCCCTTACCGGGCGGAATCGGAGGGGGCAAACCTGCAGAACGCCACGCTGGTCGAGCAGGAGATAGCCAACGTGAGGAAACTATTCAAGTCGGCTATGCCGATATACATCGATGTTTACCTCACGGCCCATTCACGCTTGGGAGCATCCACCGCGGAGTACGTGCAGGAGACGGTGAAGAGGGGGAAAAAGGCGGCAGACGGGGTGCTGATCTATACGCATCCCAACCCCGACAAAGAGCCTAAAAAGTACATCGTGGTAAAACATGAGTTCAACAAAAAATAGAGGAGAATCCCCCAGAAAAAGGGGAGTACCCGGAAACAACTGTAATTCTACCTTGAATGGCATGAATGCACAAAAATAAAAGAGATATGTTACGTATAGTATTATTCATAAAGCGGGTCGCGCTGGGAATAGGGTTCTGCCTTGTTTTCGCGTTTTGTGCCAACCCCGACCAAGTTGAGACTGAAGATCCGAATGACATATGGGAACCGGACGGACGGGGGTGGGTGGCTAACACCTGGAAATCGGATGGAAAAGGGTGGATCCTGATGGAAAATAACCGGAAGGAGTTGAAGCGATTCTTCGCCATAGGTACGTGGCACGTCCCCGGGTACACCTTCAGCAACACCGCGCATAAAGACTCGGTGGTGTATCGTGAAAACGAGCAGTTGTTTAAAGAGAAGATCGCCCCGTTTAACATGGTGTTCGTGGGGCCCGGGCTTGGGAAAGAGTACATGTCGGAGGTCATACACGTGATGAACCCCTTTTCGGCCACGCTGCATGAGTACCTGGATGGTATCGCCACGCTGCCCAAGGGCGATGACAAAGATTATTACCGGAGCCAGTTCTTGAAGCAAGAGGTGAAAAATCCGGGATTTGTGGCCTACTTAGACGCCCAGATGAGAAAGATCCTGAAAACCAAGACAAACGATCAATACATCTTCTCGCACATCGATGAGATCGCCGCGGGAGGAGTGAGCAATTGGTCCATCCCCCCCGAAGCGGGCGCGTTGATCAACGAGAGGCTGAAGCAGGCCGACCCTAAAGCCCTCGTCTTCGTGGACCTTGTTGGCCATGCCAAGGGGACTACCTACCTGTTTGAACGGAAGTACTTAGAGACGCACGCGGCCATGCCCGAGGATCCACCTTACGACATGTTGAGCAGCGATGCGCGGGCATGCAAGTTGCCCCTGCTTGGTTTTTACCAAGCGTTCGATGGGTCGCCGGTATACCATTTTAAGGGGGGCAACTACTCCTACGTGGAGTACGACTTTAACGAGCTGTCGAGGCTCTGGGTGGAGAACCTTCGCATTCTCGCCAACGCGTATAAAGAGAATGGCGACGTTTTTGGCATCAACGCGTTCCGCGACTTCTACGCGCATCCCGTCTTGGCGGGAATTACGGTAGACGCTATGCGGGAGGGGCTGGGAGAAGGGGTTCCCATCTGGCTCTACTTTGATGGGAACGGGTATGCGAAGCCGGGCAACGTTAGCCCCTCCGCGTATCTCAAAAACGTGAAATGCCAAATCTATACCGCTATCGTTCACGGTGTGACGGGTATCCTCTTCTGGAATGACTGGAGGAAAACGCCCGAGGTGTTTGATAAGCTAATACCCATGATGCACGAGCTGAACGATAACCTGGAGGTGGTTACCTATGACACGGTCGAAAAAAGGATCGAGGGTAACCTGCACGTCGCCGTTAAAAAGGCCCCGGACGGTAAGGAGTACTACATCGCGACCAACAGCAGCAAAACAACGGATGCGATGTTCACCTTGTCGGGTGGTAATCGGGTGAAACTCGACCCCCTAGGGGTATATGTCTCCCCCAAATGAGTGCTTGGGGCGTATGACAATACCGGGTTCAACGAAAATGTCAGGCTAAATGAATGAATATAGAGGTCTGTTTTACATTAAAATAGTGAGTCCACTCCGAAAAGTCGGTGCAGACGTTTTGTAATTTATTAATTCTCTATTTACAGTTTTCGTCATCGTTCATTTCGTTTTAAAAACGCTCGATAAGTCGTTGTGACAAACATCCCGTTTTGC
>DUPB01000224.1 GCA_012838585.1 Bacteroidales bacterium | reverse complement strand
GATGGTGGCAGGAATTTTTTCACCTTCGACCCCCTGGAGTCTTGGACGCCAAGGTATCGCTCCATCCTGCCGGCGGGGAAAGATGGGGTTCCCTTTACTTTTAGCACAGCGCATAGCCTCGCGGCACACCCCGTGACGGGCGAACTCTTTACCCGTTATTACGGTTCGGGACACCTGATTAGGATTAATCCCGACACAAGGGAGGGATCGTTGGAATCGGAAACGTTTCCCTCGTCGGACTCCTACCTGGTGTTTGACCCGGTAGACCCCAATATCCTCTACATCGCCTATCATAGTTTGCATTGCATTGCCAAGTACGACTTTAGAACCAAGGAGCATACCGTTTTCGCGGGCAGGAGCGGGGAAGCCGGTTGGCAAGATGGTCCCCTGTCGGAGGCCCGCTTTAACACCCCCAACCAGATTATCGTGGCACCCAATGGTAGCTTGTACCTGGCAGATATGGGGAACCACTGCATTCGCATGATCACCCTCGATGGCAAGGGGGGGGGCGTGGTTTCTACCGTTATCGGTAAGGGCGGGATTGCCGGATACCAAGACGGTAACCCCGAAGATGCCCTGTTTAATCAACCGAGAGGGGTGGCGGTAACGCCGAATGGCGACATCTACATTACCGACCGCGGGAACAACGTCGTCAGGAAGTTGACTATCGAGTAATTACCAATTAACCATAGAACATAGTTATGATGCATATCAATTATAAGAAACTAGGGCTGTTTGCTTGCTGCCTCCTTTTCGTTCAGATTATCGCGGCGCAGCAGTTTAACATGGGTGGAACCGTGTATGACGAGAATGGGGAGACCCTCCCCGGGGTGAGTATTTACCTGAAAGACCAAGCCATCGTGGGAACGGCAACCGATATCAACGGTAAGTTCCAGATCAAGGCCTCAAAAGGGGATGTCCTGGTATTCTCCTTTATCGGGTTCGAAAACAAGGAGTACCTGGTCGATGCCGAGAAAAAAGATATTTCGGTCACCTTGATAGCCGTTGACACGGAGATTGAAGAGGTGGTGGTTACCGCCTTGGGAACCCAGCGTAAAATTAGCGTGGTGGGTGCAATTACATCGGTGAACGTGGATGAGCTGCAAACCCCTGCCACGAACATCACCAATATGCTTGGTGGACGTGTGGCCGGTATGATTACCACGTTGGATAGTGGTGAACCGGGGAAAAACATTTCCGAATTCTGGATACGTGGTATCGGTACGTTCGGCGCGAGCAGCGCGGCATTGGTGTTAATCGACGGCCTGGAGGGCAATATAAACTCCATCGACCCTGCAGACATCGAATCGTTTTCGGTGTTGAAAGACGCGTCGGCCACCGCCGTTTACGGGGTACGCGGCGCCAATGGGGTGGTATTGGTTACCACCAAGCGCGGGCAAAGCGGCAAGCTGCAGATTAACGCGAGGGCCAACGTCACATTCTCCTACCTTAACCGGATGCCCGAGTACCTTAGGGCCTACGACTACGCGCTGTTGGCCAACGAGGCCAGGGAGGTACGAAACGAGGAGATACTCTACGACAAAACGGAGCTGAGGCTGATTCGGTATCACCTGGATGATGACCTCTACCCCGACATCAGCTGGCAAGATGAGTTGATTAAACGAAATGGTTTCCAACAAACCTACTACGTGAGCGCACGGGGCGGTAGTGAAGCGGCGCGCTACTTTATCAGCTTGGGTACCTCTTTAGAAGACGCGGCCTACCGGGTGGCCCCTGAAAATACCATCCGCTCGGGTGTGGGTTATAATACCTACAACTACCGCATTAACCTGGACATCAACCTGCATAAAACCACCACCATGTACTTTGGGGCGGACGGTTATATGTCGTTGAGAACGCAGCCCGGTTTCGCCAATACCGACGTTATATGGGAGGCGCAGTCGCTGTTAACGCCCATTACCGTACCTATCCGCTACTCCACGGGTGAGCTCCCGGCTTACAGTGAGTACATGGGGGGAGGCGGCGTGTCGCCCTACGTGTTGTTGAACCACACGGGTAAACAGACCAATCAACACTATATAGGTAAGTCGACGCTGGCTTTGTCGCACGACTTCTCCTACCTGATTGAAAATCTCAAGTTAAGGATGCAGGGAGCGTACGATAACCTCTCGTGGAGAGACGAAGTACGGTACGTGATGCCCGAGATGTACTTCGCGACAGGGCGGACCGCCTTGGGGCAACTACTTCGCAGCAAGACCCGCGACGCGATTACTCCCCAATACACCAGTAGCCAGCGGCAGGCCCGTAAATACCACTTCGAGAGCACGTTGACGTGGGATAAGCTCATTGCCGATGAGCACCGTGCGAGCTTTCTGCTCTACTACTACATGAGCGACCAGCAAGACACGAGGGATGCAGATAGGGCGGGTGCAGGCCGTAGGGCATTGGAGGCCCTGCCCAAGAGGTACCAGGGTCTCTCCAGCCGAATCACCTACGGGTACCGGGATACCTACATGATTGACTTTAACTTCGGGTACACCGGTTCGGAAAACTTCGAACCAGGCAGGCAGTTCGGGTTCTTCCCCTCGATCGCGTTGGGGTGGGTTCCCACCAACTACGAGTGGGTGAAAGAGAACATGAGCTGGTTGAGCCACTTGAAACTGCGCGGTTCATACGGCTCGGTAGGTAGTGACCGAATTGCCGACTTCAGGTTCCCGTTCATGACCATTATCGGTGAAAATCAGTCGGTGGCCTGGGGGAGCACGCTCAACGGTGTGAGCGAGCTGCAATTCGGTGCCAATAACCTGATGTGGGAAAAAGCGCTGAAAGCCAACGTGGGGATCGAAGCCAACTTCTTGGATGACCGGCTTGCCTTCGTGGTGGACTTTTTCAACGATACCCGCGAGGAAATATTCCAACGCCGGGAGACCATACCCGGTTACGTGGGGCTGATCCACTCGGCCAGACCCTACGGTAACGTCGGGAGCATGCGTAGTTACGGAACCGACGGCAATTTTCACTACAAGCACGAGATCAATAAAGATTGGGACTTCACGATTAGGGGCAATTACACCTACTCGGCTAACGAGATTATCAACTGGGAGCAACCCCCTACACGATACCCGTATCAACCTTACAACGGCTTCCCTTTGTCGGCCATACGCGGCTACGTGGCCACCGGGCTGTTTACCGACCAGGATGATATTGATTTTAGCGCTGCCCAGTCCTTCGGTGGCTTCAAGGTGATGCCGGGCGACATCAAGTATAAAGACATCAATGGCGATGGGGTGATTAACACAGACGATATGGTGTTCCTCTCTAACCCCACCTACCCGCGGTTAATGTACGGTTTTGGGGGGGAGATGAAATACAAAAACCTCACCTTCGGTATCATGTTCAAGGGAACGGGGAAAACCGATTTCTATCACGTGGGCTACGGGGGCAACGGAGCGGGATACGTGCCGTTTTATAACGGGAGAGTGGGGAACGTGTTGACCATGCTCCAGGATCCAAGCAGCCGATGGATCCCGAAGGAGTACGCCATTGCAAACGGGATTGACCCGGCATTAGCGGAAAATCCCAATGCCACCTTCCCCCGTCTTACGTATGGGTACAATGCCAACAACTCGCAGTTGTCCACGTTCTGGAAGGGTGATTCCCGTTACCTGCGACTGCAGGAGGTAACGGTTAACTACAACCTGAAGGCAGCATTCCTAAGGATGTTCGGCCTGACGTCAGTAGACATACAATTGGTGGGGAATAACCTGTACGTGTGGGACAAGGTTAAAAAATGGGATCCGGAACAGGCTTACAGAAACGGACGCGCCTACCCGATACCCTCGCGCTACACGCTGCAACTTTACTTGAACTTTTAAAAACAGAGGATAAGATGAAAAATATAGTTAAGCATACATTGGCTTGTGCCTGCGTGGTCATCCTAACGATGACATCCTGTAATTACCTGGACGTGGCCGATAACTTCGAAGAGGCGTTTAAGTATGACTCCATCTGGATCAATAAGACCAACCTGCAACGGTACGTCTGGAACATCCCTACTGCTTTCCCCGATGAGGGGTACAAGTTCGACAAGTTGGGTTCTTTCGCCTGCGACGAGGCGTTTTCAATCATGATTTCCGACTATACGGCATTGGACTACGTTCAGGGGAATATCACCCCCACGAATCTCAGGGCTTTCAATATTTGGAACAGCATGTATATCATCGTTCGTAAGGTCAACACGGTGCTGGCCAATATGGATAAGGCTACCGACCTGGTGGGTAGGGAAAAGAAAGAGTTGACAGGGTACCTCTACTTCATGCGGGCTTACGCGTATTACCGGTTAATCACCTATTACGGCCCTATCGTGATCTTGGATGACAATGTGATGGAGACGAACGAATCGGAGGAGTACTACGACCTTCCAAGGTCTACCTTCGATGAGTCGGTGGATTACGTGTGCGGTGAATTGGAGAAAGCGGCAGAGCTGATGCCCGATGAGGTAACACCCAGCTTTTTTGGACGTCCCTTCGCGGGATCAGCACTGGGCTTGAGTGCCCGCCTGCGTTTGATTCAGGCGAGTCCACTCTGGAACGGGGGCTCGGCAGCCCGCAGAACCTACGGGGCTTGGAAACGGTCGATCGACGGGGTGAACTACGTGTCACAACAGTACGACGAGCGCAAATGGGCCGAGGCGGCCGCGGTGTGCAAGCAGATCATCGACTCGGGTATATTCTCGTTGCACACGGTCAATAGAATGCCGGATACGGCACCTCTTCCCCCTAACGTTTCGCAGGATAACTTCCCATTAGGGGCGGGGGATATCGACCCGTTCCGTTCCTACGCGGATATGTTCACCGGGGAGTCTCCGTTCGCGCGTAACCCCGAGTACCTGTGGGCACAGAAATCATCGGGCCTGGAGAACTACTCGAGGCATGCTTTCCCCTATGAAACATACAACGGGTACGGTACTGTCGCGGTACCGCAAAAGGTCATCGATGCCTACCGGATGATCGACGGGCGCACGATTGAAAACTCCAGTGAGGAGTTTCCCTACCAGACGGACGGGATATGGAACGGACGGGATATTACCTTCTCCGGCTACACGTTAAAAGGTAATGTTCATAAGATGTACGTGAACCGCGAAATGAGGTTCTACGCCAGTATCGGCTTCAGCGGAGCTCATTGGCCCATGCTGTCCACGTCGAATCTCAGCAAGCGGAATATCCAGTTCTGGTATAACCTCAACGGTAACGCCGGCAAGAATACCACTAGGCATCTGCCCTACAACGTGAATACCACGGGGTACTCGTTGAAGAAATTCGTACATCCCGAGGATTCGTGGGGAGCCCCCGGCCAAGGTACAGGCTACGAAAACTCCAGGAGGTTGGAGAAAGCCTACCCCATTATCCGGTACGCAGAGATCCTGCTTGCCTACGTGGAGGCGTTGAACAACCTCACCACCACCCATTCCGTGAAAGGGTATGAACTATCGAGGGACGTAGAAGAAATGCGCTACTACTTCAACATGGTGCGTTATAGGGTCGGACTACCGGGACTAACGGATGCCGAGCTTGCTTCACAAGAGACCATGCAGGAGATAATCGAGCGTGAACGTATGGTGGAGCTGCTGCACGAAAACGCGCGTTTCTGGGACGTGCGCCGTTGGGGTAAGTACGAGATCACGGAGAGAGAACCCATCATGGGTATGAACATGGATGCAGACGGGTTGGCTTATTACAGTGTTGTTCCCGTGAATCAAACCGTGGCCAGAAACAGGGTAGTGGATAAAAAGTTGATTCTCGTTCCCATCGACTTGAACGAGATAAGGAAATCGCCTTCGATGGATCAGAATCCGGGATACCAGTATTAATTCTAAAAAATGAAATATATGAAACTGTCATCAAAAATAGTTTTAGCCTGTATCGTGGCATTTACCTTTAGCGGTTGTGACACCGACTCCATTTACAAGGTAGAGCAATATAAGCCGGTAGTTTACTTGTTGAGCGGCTCGGAAAACGTGTACGCTACATCCTACACGCTTAACGAGGTGGAGCCCGTGAGGTACGTTACCGTTGGGTGCGGCGGTTCAAACAGCAACGAAAAGGAGATTACCGTAACCCTCGAGCCCAACCCGGATATGTTGGTTGAGTACAACCGGTTAAATTTCGATTACGAGGAGCAGTACGCCAAGTTGTTGCCTGCCGACAGGTACGAAATAAAGTCGTACACGGTAACGCTACCTGCCAACTCCGATTATCATTATGCACGGATACCGGTGAAAGTGCGCCCGTTGGGCTTGTCGCCAGACTCGATATACTTCATCCCGCTTAGGATTAAAAGCGTGTCAAACTACGACGTGAACGAGGAAAAGAAAGATGTGCTCTTCCGTGTGGGGATAGAGAATGATTACGCCGAACAGCTGGTGCCCACCTATTACGTGAAAAGTGGCCAGATGAACAACCCCATTACCGTGCTGAGCGGTATGAAGCAGGTGCATCCACTGGATAAGGACAAGGTGCGGATGCTTATTGGCAATGAGACGTATGGACCGACAACCACCGTTGCTGATCTCGAGAGACTCTCCGTCGTGGTGCAAATTCACGAGGATAACTCACTTACGGTCACTCCGTATGGCACTATACAAGTAGAGATGCTCAATAAAGTGGAGGGGTACAATCGGTACGTTCCGGAGCTGATACAAGGCACGAGCAAGAAGCGGGTGTTTTACCTGAATTACCGTTTCAGGCTGCTGCAGGCCAATGGTACCTACTCCGCGTGGAGAGAAGTGGAAGAGAGGTTGATACGGATAGAAGATAATTAACCAACCGGATTGCAAGTGATAACCACCTTTTGGTTTTCCTTATCAAGGTCAACCAGGAGGTGGTTTCCTTCTTTCATGCCCGTCAGAAGAATCATCTCGGCCATCTCATCTTCTACGTACTTCTGGATGGCGCGCTTTAGCGGACGGGCACCAAACTGAACGTCGTACCCCTTGCTGGCGATAAACTCTTTGGCCGCCTCGGTAAGGGTGATCTCGTAGCCCAAATCGCTAACCCGCTTGTAGAGTCCTTTGAGCTCCAGGTCGATAATCTGGTAGATGGACTCCTTGCTCAGCGGGTCGAACATCACGATGTCGTCCACGCGGTTCAGGAACTCGGGTGCGAATGCCTTGTTCAGCGCTTTCGTGATGATGCCCCGCGAGTACTCGGCATCGCTCACGTTTTGGTTGGTGTTGAAGCCGATGCCCCGCCCGAAATCCTTTAACTGCCGGGTGCCGATGTTGGAGGTCATGATAACAATGGTGTTCTTGAAATCGATCCTGCGGCCCAGGCTGTCTGTCACGTGCCCCTCGTCGAGGATTTGCAGGAGGATGTTGAACACGTCGGGGTGCGCTTTCTCTATCTCGTCAAGCAGCACCACGGAGTAAGGGCGTCGCCGTACCTTCTCGGTAAGTTGTCCCCCCTCCTCGTAACCCACGTATCCCGGGGGTGCCCCCACGAGCCGTGAGACGTTAAACTTCTCCATGTACTCGCTCATGTCAACCCGGATAAGGTTCTCCGACGAGTCGAACAGGAGCTCGGCCAGCTTTTTGGCCAGGTGTGTTTTACCTACACCGGTCGGTCCCAGGAACATGAACGTGCCGATAGGCTTGTTTGGGTCTTTAAGCCCGACCCGGTTTCGTTGGATCGCCTTCACGACCTTCTCTACCGCCTCGTCCTGGCCAATCACCATCCCCTTGAGTTGATCTTTCATCTCGAGCAGCCGTTGTCCTTCGGCTTGCGCGATTCGTTGCACGGGCACCCCCGATATCATCGCGACCACCTCGGCAATCTTCTCCTCGTCCACGATCTCCGGCTTCTCCTTGATCTCCTTCTGCCAACGTGCCTCTTCTGCCTCCAGTGCCACCAGCAATTGTCGTTGCCTGTCGCGGTGGCTGGCCGCCAGTTCGTATTTCTGCGCCTTTACCGCGTCGGTTTTCAACTGCTCTACTACCTTGAGCTCCTCTTCCAGTAGCTCGATAGTCTCGGGGATGACGATATTGGATATATGTACCCGGGCACCCGCCTCGTCCAGTGCATCGATCGCCTTATCGGGGAAGGTACGGTCGGATACGTACCGATCGGTCAGTTTCACGCATGCCTCCAAGGCATCGTCGGTGTAGCGCACGTTGTGGTGATCCTCGTATCGTTCTTTAATGTTTTGCAGGATCTCCAGCGTCTCCTCGGGAGTCGTGGGATCCACGATTACCTTCTGGAAGCGACGCTCAAGTGCACCATCTTTCTCGATGTTCTTGCGGTATTCATCCAGCGTGGTGGCACCGATGCACTGTATCTCTCCCCTTGCCAGCGCGGGCTTCAGCATGTTGGCCGCGTCCAGTGAGCCGGCAGCGCCGCCCGCACCCACGATGGTGTGTATCTCGTCAATAAAGAGGATGATATTCGGGTTTTTGGAGAGTTCGTTCAGAATCGCTTTTATGCGCTCTTCGAACTGTCCGCGGTACTTGGTTCCCGCGACAATGGATGCCATGTCCAGGGCGATGACCCGCTTGTCGAACAGCGCACGGGATACCTTCTTTTGAGTGATGCGTAGTGCTAGCCCATCCACGATGGCCGATTTGCCCACACCAGGGTCACCGATGAGTACCGGGTTGTTTTTCTTCCGTCGGCTCAATATCTGCGCGATGCGCTCGATCTCCCTGTCACGTCCCACCACCGGGTCGAGCCGGTTTTCGAGGGCGGCGCGGGTAATGTCTGTCCCAAAGTTATCCAGCACCGGGGTATCCGAGCCGGCGCCCTTGGTTTGAGACGGGTTACCTGAGCCACCGCCGGGGGTGAATGATCTCTCCTCCATGTCGTCATCTTCGGTGAAGTTGGCGCCGGCCCGCGGTAGGGTGGGTCCGGCTTCATCGTTGTTACTCCTTTTCTCTTCTTGTTCCTTCTTCGCGCGATTTTCGGCATGTGCTTTCACACAACGGAAAGTGCTCGTGTAATCGAGACGGAACTGGGTGAGGATGTCGTAGATAAGCGTGTTTTTTTCTTTCAGTAGGGCCAGGAGGATATGTTCTGTATCGGCCTCCTTGCTTTTCGTTAATCTTGCTTCCAAGATGCTCATTTTTAAAGCTTTTTCCGTGTTCTTGTTGATGACCAATTCACTGCTGCCCTCGTAAGGCTCCTGTATGGTACGCACGTGCGAGTCGATATACTCTTTGAGTGAACGTGGATCAACATCGAAATCTTGAAGCACCTGAACGGCCACCCCCTCGCCATCGCGGAGGATGCCCAGCATAAGGTGTTCCGGCCCTATATAGTTGTTTTGAAGGCGTCCAGCTTCTTCGCGGCTATAAGCCATGATGTCCCTAACGCGCTCTGAAAAGTTGGTGTTCATATTGTTGTTTTCCTTTTCTTTAACCGTGGCATGTCATGATTTACCTCTTTATATGCTCTAATCAATATGTTCAAGAACAAAAACAGTGCCAAAAGATTAATCTCGTTCTTCACTCTCTTCGGGTTTCGGCTTCCCTTTCTGCTTTTTCTTCTTTAGCGGTTTAATCGGCTTGTACTTGGGTATTTTCACCTTCCTCGCTCTCATCCGCGTGGTGACGCGTGGTTCGGCTTTGGAGCCAGGTACATATTCGTGACGGTACATGTTGAAAAAGAGGATAAATAGGGAGAGAATAAGTGGACCGAAGATTACACCCCAGAAACCGAACATGGGAATCCCGATAAGTACCCCGAAAACGGTGATGAGCGGGTGGATATCGGCCAGCTTCTTTTGAAGCAGGAAGCGCGCCACGTTGTCGACCCCCCCGATGATGAAGAGTCCATATACAAGCATGCCAAGTCCCCCCATTAGGTCTCCCGCGAGCAAGATGCTCACCCCGATGGGTATCCACACGATCATGGTTCCCACTAAGGGGAGGATGGATGCGAACCCGGTGAGGATGGCATATAGGATGGGGTTTTGCACGCCAAAGAAGAGGTAACCCAGGTACGCGAAGGCACCTTGGATAATGGCCAGGAGCGGGATTCCGATGGCGTTAGCTTGGATGATCGAGCGTGTCTCCTCGGCCAGTATACTCTTGTTTTCATTTTTAAAAGGAAGCGTTTCCCAGATAGCGCGTTCCAACTCGTTGTTGCTGAAAAGCATGTAGTAAAGCACGAAGAGAATGACCACGACGTTGATCACGAACGAGTAGAGGCTGTTGGCAAGTATTTGTAATAGGTTGGATCCTGCTTTGGGAATAAAGGTTAGGTTTTCGGGCGTGAATAATTTAAATCCCAGTTTTTCTTCCAGCATGTGGATGAAGTTGTTGGCCTGCTCTAGTATGGCAGCGGGGTCAATTGTAATGCCCGAGAAGGTGTCGATCACCAAAAAGGCGATTCCGGTGAGCGGGAGCAGGATGAGGAACAGTACCTCAAGCACGATAAGCAAGGCACTCAGCCCCCGCTTGAACTTGAGCTTTTCGGTTAGGTACTTCTGTTGCCTGTTGACGATCACGTAGAGGGTTGCCGCCCCCAGGAAACCGCTAAGGTAGGGGCGGGCGTACTTGAAGATGATCAACCCCAAGATGATCATCAGCCCGATTAGGATATAGCGATGGCGACTGGCTCTTTTGGCTTCTTTTATAGCTGGCATGGAATCTGTACTGCTTTCTGTTAAATTGTAGTAGGGAAGTCTTCGGGACGAGAGAATCCCCCCTCTATCAACGCGGCCTTGGCTTCCTCGTAATCAGACGTTTTTACCTGCATCTCGATGTCGCCTAACGTGTACGCGAGCCTGTTTGAGGTCAGGTTCTTCATGTATACCTCAATGCCCCGCATTTCCATGTAGGTCTGTACGATGGTTACATCGGCGGGAAACGTGAACGTCTTAACGGTAATAAAGTCTTGCTTCATACGATGGATGATTTAAATACCCGTACCGCGGTAAAAGTACATCTTTTTTTAGAATTATCCGCGTAGAAACGGTTTTTTGAGCTTTTTTGTGATCGCCGTCCATTCCCTACTTTGGGCCGTTCGTTAACCACCGTTCCGAAACGGGGAAGACGATCGGCTTACCCGAAACAGGGTTGGTTTTGACGATGACGACCGTTTGGTAGACGCTTTCGATGTGCTGGTAGGTGATGACCTCTTCCGGTGTGCCCTGGCAAAATTCTTTGCCCTCCTTCATCATAAGCAGGTAATCACAATACTCGGCGGCTAGCGACAGGTCGTGCAGGATCATGATCACGGTGAGTTTCATCTCCTCGTTCAATCGTTGGATGAGGTTCATGAACTGCATTTGGTGCGTGATGTCGAGGTGCGAGGTAGGCTCGTCCAGCAAGAGCAGCCGGGGGCGTTGCGACAAGGCGCAGGCGATGTGCGCCATTTGTCGTTCACCACCGCTCAGCTCGTTCATCGGTTGGTTTTTTAGCCGGTAGGTGTTGGTCAACCGCATGAAATGGTGTGCCGTCTCGATATCCTCTTTGCTGTCGAAGAACTGGAAGCGCCGCCGGTAGGGGAGCCGTCCCATCAGCACGTACTCCTCGACGGTCATGCTGGCTGTTTCCGGGAACTGCGAGACGATGGCTAGTTCCCGGGCCTTCTCCTTCCAGGTGAGCCTCGAGAGGTCGCTTCCATCCAGTTGTACTCTTCCCTTTATCAACGGTAGCGTGCACGAGATGCCCCGGAAGAGGGTCGTCTTCCCGGAGCCGTTCGGGCCGATGATGCCGGCGAAGGCTCCCTCGGGGAGGGCCAGGTGGATGCCTTCCACCTGAAAGCCACCGGGGTATCCACAGCACAGGTCTTCTATTTCGAGTAATGGTTTCATTTACTTTCAGCTTCGCTGCCTTTCAACTTCCAGCTTCGCTGCCTTTTCTGTCGTCGCTCGGCAAAGTTTCACTACGCGACACTTTTGCTCGTCGTGGCATAATCTGAGCAAGCTCGTCTTCTGCTCACCGACTAAACGCAAAAGCTCAAGCAAGCTTGACTCTGCTCTCGCTCCTAAGAAAATTCAACTTTTAACTTTTCGCTTCGAGTTACTCAACAATACGATAAAGAGAACACCCCCGATGATCCCCGTGATTACCCCGATGGGGAGCTCATTGGGCGCGATAATCGTGCGCGCCACGATATCGCACAACACGAGGAAGATGCCGCCGCTCAGGAAAGAGGCTATCAACAGTATCCGGTAGTCACCACCCACCCAAAGACGCACGATATGGGGAATGACCAACCCCACGAACCCGATAATGCCCGCTACCGAGATGCATGCGCCGGTGAGGAGGGAGGTGACGATAAAGAGGATACGTATCACGCTGTTCGCGTTAAAGCCCAGGTGCTGGGCTTTCTCTTCACCCAGCCGCAACGCGTTTAGTGGCATCACGAAGAGGTAGGAGACCACCAGACCGCATAGGGAGAGCACGATCATCGTGGCGATTAACGTGCCGTTTGACTCCTCCAGCGATCCCATGATCCAGAAGATAATGTTGTGGATGTTGTCGGAGGAGGTAATCGACATGAGAAACATCATCAATGATGAGGATATAAAGCTGATCATCACGCCAATAAGCAGCATTCGGTTGATGCTGAGCCCACCCTTCCCAGAGCCAAGCGCGTAGACCAGGAAGATGGTGGCGATGGCCCCGATAAAGCCGGCAAGGGGCAGTACCAAGATGTTAATCAGGTGAAGTCCTACGACGATGGCAAAGGTTACTCCCAACGAGGCCCCTCCGGAGATGCCGAGGGTGTAGGGCTCCACCAGCGGGTTTCGGTATATCCCTTGCAGTATGGCACCGGCTAAACTTAGGCTGCCGCCAATGGCCAGGCCCAAAAGCGTTCTGGGTATTCGGATGTAGGCCAGCACCCCATGCTCCACACCTTCGCCGCTGGATAAGATGGCGGGGACATCGATGATACGTATCGGTATCTCGCCCATGCCCAGCGAAAACAGCGTAACAGCTACCACTCCCGCGAGAAGCAGGAGTAGGTAAAGGCCCCACCTCCATCTTTTCCGTTCCGTTGTCGCTCGATTTCCCCTCATTGCTTGTTAGACGTGTTATACATCACTTTTTGCCGCCCCACATAAGTCGATTCATCTCTTGGAGCGTCTCCACGAAGTAGGAGGGGATGGGTTGACATGCCTTATCCGCGTCGATGATGTAAATGTGTCCCTGGCGCGTTGCGGTGAGGTTAGGGTACTTTTTCCAGATTTTAACCTCTTCTTCCCCTACGATACCCATGGTCGCGATGAATATGTAGTCGGGATTGTTGGCAATCACGAACTCCCGCGTAACGGTGCCGCCCGTGAGTTGCCCCGCGATATTTTCTGCCCCTAACAATGTGATGAAGTCGTCCATAAACGTGTTTGGAACCACCGAGAAGATGGGGTTCGCCCCCACTTGGAAAAACACCTTCTTGGAAGGTCGGGAAGCGTTTTCCCGCGTAATCTCCTCCACGGTTTTCCAGCACTCGTTCACGATGGCTCGGGCCTGCTCGCTTTTGCCGGTCCATTCTCCTATTTGAATAAACTGGTCGCACACCTCCTGAAACGACTTAGGGGAGTAGATGACCTCCACCTTGATTCCCACTTTTCTCAACAGTTCGATATCTTTGGGGTGAGTAAGTCCCGAAGCGAGGACCACATCGGGTTTCAGGCTGATAATCTTTTCAATATTTGCCTTCACGGCAGAAGCAACCACCTCTACCTCCTTGCTGTCATTGTCTTGGCAGAAGCTGGTACGCCCAATCAGGTGATCCCATGCGTCCAGGTGGTCGATGCTCTTGGTGAAGGAGGGTGCCAGCGAAACGATGCGCGTGTAGGGTTGTCCCTGTAGCGTGGTGGCCGTGGCAAACGTGACAACCACGGCGACTAGTAAGGGCAGGATTGGTCTCCTGGCCACACCATTGAATGGATTGTTAAAATTCACTGTAAGACCCTATAACTACTTGTTTTTGCCGCGAAATTACATCAAGGTGAGTAGAAAACCTATTATTTTTCGAACATTTTGTCAAGGGGAGTGTAAGCAGCCCGCGGTAACCCTACGGTTAAGAGTAGGGGTTAGCGCGGCTGGGGTCCTGCCATATCAAAGAACTTTCAAGTGATAACAAGCCTTCAGTTGACTGCAATTTTGTCAGTTTTCCTGTCAGTTTTTAAATTCCCACGCCAAATATTGACACCAAAATCGGCGAGCATGCTGTTTTGGCACAGAATTCGCTAGTGGAATAGTGTCAAACTGAAATCAATCAACAGTCACATTTAAAATATTTATTAAGTATGAAAATTAAACCATTGGCAGACAGGGTGCTGGTTAAACCGGCGGCTGCAGAAGAGAAGACAGTGAGTGGAATCATCATCCCGGATACGGCAAAGGAGAAGCCGCTAAAGGGCGAGGTAATCGCCGTGGGGAAAGGGACAAAAAAAGAGGAGATGGTGGTAAAGCCGGGCGACAAGGTGCTCTATGGAAAGTACGCGGGCACGGAAATCGAGCTGGATGGCGTAGAACACCTCATCATGCGTCAGTCTGACATCCTGGCCATCCTGGGCTAAAAACAATAGAAAAAATGGGACGAGGCTGTTATAACATCGTGGTTAGGTGATAGACTGGTGAACGGTATAAGTCCCGATGATAAAGTAAACAAACAAAAAAAATCAAAAAGAGATATGGCTAAAGAAATTAAATTTGACATGGAAGCCCGCGACCTCCTGAAACAGGGCGTGGACAAGTTGGCAGATGCCGTTAAGGTGACATTGGGGCCTAAAGGGCGCAATGTGATTATCGATAAGAAGTACGGTGCCCCCCAGATTACCAAGGATGGGGTTACCGTTGCGAAAGAGATTGAATTGGAGGATCCCATCCAGAACATGGGCGCGCAGCTCGTGAAGGAAGTGGCCTCCAAAACCAACGATGATGCCGGTGATGGTACCACTACCGCAACCGTTTTGGCACAGTCGATCATCAGCGTGGGACTGAAGAACGTGACTGCCGGGGCCAACCCGATGAGCCTCAAGAAGGGGATTGATAAGGCAGTGGTCAAGATCGTGGAAAGCCTGAAGGAACAAGCAGAAGAGGTGGGCAACGACTTGCATAAGATCGAGAATGTGGCAGCCATTTCGGCCAACGGCGATGAGACTATTGGTAAGCTAATCGCCGAGGCGATGCAGAAGGTGAGCAAGGAGGGCGTAATTACGGTCGAAGAGTCGAAGGGAACCGATACCTACGTGGACGTGGTTGAGGGAATGCAGTTCGACCGCGGTTACATCTCACCCTACTTCGTGACCGATACTGAAGCGATGGAGGTCGATTTCGAGGATCCGCTTATCTTGATTCACGATAAGAAGATTTCTGCCATCAAAGATCTGCTCCCCATCCTGGAGAAGAGCATCCAGACTGGTAAGCCGCTTCTGATAATCGCTGAAGATATCGATTCGGAAGCGTTGACCACCCTGGTGGTAAATCGCCTGCGCGGTTCGTTGAAGATCGCTGCCGTCAAGGCCCCGGGCTTTGGAGACCGCAGGAAAGAGATGCTGGAAGATATCGCGATTCTGACTGGTGGAGTGGTCGTCTCGGAAGAGAAGGGGCTCACCCTGGAGAACGCCAGCTTGGATATGCTGGGTAGTGCTGAGAAGGTGACCATCGATAAGGATACGACCACCATCGTGAACGGTGGAGGCTCAAAGGAGGCCATCGATAGCCGCATCGGCCAGATTCGTGTTCAAATAGACAAGACCACCTCGGATTACGATCGCGAGAAGCTGCAAGAGCGCTTGGCCAAGTTGGCTGGCGGTGTGGCAGTTCTCTACGTGGGCGCTGCCTCCGAAGTGGAGATGAAAGAGAAGAAAGACCGCGTGGAGGACGCCTTGTCGGCCACCCGTGCTGCCGTGGAAGAGGGTACCGTACCCGGTGGAGGCGTAGCCTACATCCGTGCTATCGAGGCACTGGAAGGTTTAAAGGGGGAGAACGAGGACGAGACCACCGGTATCGAGATCGTGAAGCGTGCCGTGGAAGAGCCACTTCGCCAGATCGTGGAGAACGCTGGAAAAGAGGGCGCCGTTGTTGTACAGAAAGTACGTGAAGGGAAGGCCGACTACGGCTACAACGTTCGTACCGACCAGTACGTGAGCCTGCACGAGACGGGCGTTATTGACCCGGCTAAGGTGGCACGCGTGGCGCTTGAGAACGCTGCTTCCATCGCGGGGATGTTCCTGACCACCGAGTGCGTGATTACCGATAAGGTGGAAGAGAATCCTGCTCCGCAGATGCCTATGGGCGGCGGAATGGGCGGTGGAATGATGTAGCGATGCGATAATTCCGCTAAGTAGGTAAATTAGATCGTTCATATAGTGCGCGACGAGAAACGAAGGTTTCAGCGTCGCGCACTTTTTTGTGGAAAAAAGTAACCGGAAAGTAACACTTTTCACGTTTATTTGTAGTACATTTGTGTTACTTTCTAACTAAAACATCAAATATTTATGGTAAAGAAATTGAGATTATTAATGGCGGCTCTTCTGGTGATGATCGCTGCTTCGGTGCAAGCGCAGGTGACCACCTCCAGCATGAGTGGTAGGGTTACTGATGCCGAAGGGGCAGTGATTGGTGCTACGGTAATTGCCACGCATGAGCCTTCTGGAACAACGTATGGTACAGTGACCAACATGGAGGGCCGTTTCAACTTGAACGGTATGCGCGTGGGGGGACCTTACACGGTAGAGATTTCCTACGTGGGGTATGGTACCAGCACGACAAGCAACATCGCGCTGAGCTTGGGTGAGAACTACGTGTTGAACGTGCTCCTCACGGAAGAGGTTACCACGTTGGACGAAGTGGTGGTAACTGCGCTTCGTACCAAGTTCACTACCGAGAAAACGGGGGCGGCAACCAATATAACGAACGCCCAGATAGATAACTTACCCACTGTGAGCCGAAGTATCATGGATATTACCCGTCTCTCGCCTTATGGGGGCAACGGCATGAGCTTTGTCGGAACTGACGGTCGTACGGCTAACTTCACGGTGGATGGTGCCAACTTCAACAATAACTTCGGATTGAGCTCGGCACTCCCCGGTGGGGGCAACCCGATCTCTATTGAAGCGATCGAGGAGTTGCAGGTTGTGATCGCTCCTTACGATGTTCGTCAGACCAACTTCATCGGCGGGGGCGTGAACGCCATTACCAAGTCAGGTACCAATACTTTAAGGGCCAGCGCCTACACCTACCATAGGAATGAGAACATGCGCGGTGACCTTGTTAGGGATCAGGTGATTGAGGGGGCTCGTGAAAGGGATCGCAACACCACTTACGGCTTCACCGCGGGTGGTCCTATTATCAAAAACAAGCTGTTCTTTTTTGTGAATGCCGAAATGGCAAAAATCCCGACCATCGTTAACCGTTGGAGAGCCTCCACCAATGGTGTAGCCAATCCTGATAGCTATATATCCCGCACCACGGAAAGTGACCTCAAGCGTGTTTCTGATTTTGTAAGGGATAAGTATGGTTACGAAACAGGTTCTTATACCAATTTCCCGGCGGATGAGAGCAATTATAAGCTGCTTGCCCGGTTGGATTGGAACATCTCGAATAGGCACCGCTTGGCATTGCGCTACAACTACACCAAAAACCTGTCATGGAGATCTCCCAACGCTACCTCCATGGATGGGGGGACCCGTGTATCGGAGGCTAGGATGTCAAAGGCATCCATGTCGTTTGCCAACTCGATGTACTCTCAGGATAACCTGGTACACTCTTTCTCGTTCGATTTGAATAGCCGCTTGGCGGATAACCTGTCGAACCAATTTCTGGCCACCTTCTCTAAGCTGGATGATATTCGCGGATCGACCTCAGCAGAATTTCCTTTTATCGATATCTTGAAAGATGAACAGGCCTACATGTCGTTGGGGTACGAGCTGTTCACCTGGAATAACGGTGTGCACAACAACGTGCTGAACATCAAAGATGAACTCACTTACTACATGGGGAACCACAGGGTGTTAGGAGGTATCGCTTACGAATATATGATGGCGGATAACGCGTACATGCGTAACGGAACAGGGTATTATCGCTATTTGAGCCTCGACGACTTTTTAAGCGGTGCGACACCTGAAATCGTGAACCTGACCTACGGGTACGACGGGGAGAGCAACCCCGCGGCACGTGTTAGGACGAACAAGATAGGTCTTTACGCGCAAGACGACTGGAGTGTAAACGAGAAGTTCAAGCTCTCGTACGGCTTCCGTGTCGACGGGCTTTTCTTTAACAATGCCGACCTGATAACAAATCAGGCCATTTACGACATTGACTACTCGGGTCGCCGGGTAGACACGGGTAAGTGGCCATCGGCAAACATCATCCTCTCCCCGCGTGTGGGATTCGTGTGGGATGCTTTTGGAGACAATAGCTTGAAAGTACGCGGGGGCACCGGTCTCTTCTCGGGTAAGCTGCCGCTTGTTTTCTTCACCAATATGCCTACCAACGGGGGAATGGTGCAGTATCAAGCACAAATAAACGCGAGAGAGGCGGCTAAGAAAGGATTTTCTATGGATACGTTTGCCGGTGGCCTGGTAACGGATGCTAACGGTAAGGCCACCCTTGCCGCGTTGTACGATAAGTTGACCTCGTTGGGCTATCCTACTACCGTATCGCCCGAAGATGGCACGGTTCCCTCGGCGATTGCCGGCGTGGATGAGAAGTTCAAGATGCCGCAGGTGTGGAAAACCTCGCTGGCCGTTGACTACGCTTTCCCGACACCTTTTCCCTCCTCCGTAACGGTGGAAGGTATATTTAACAAGACCATCAATGGTGTTACCATGACCGACTGGAGTATCCCGTTCGTGGGTGGCTTCGCTCGCTTTAACGGGGTGGACAACCGTCCCATTTATCCCGATGGGTACCGCGAAGGCACGAAAGCGTTTATCTTGTCCAACACAAGTCGTGGTTATGGTTGGTCAGCCAATATCACGCTCAACGCCCAACCTACGAAACAACTTAGTATCATGGCGGCATATACCCGCACGGTGGCCAAAGACGTGACTGGCATGCCAGGATCGAACGCCGAATCGGCTTTCACCTACGTGCCCACGGTGGAGGGGCCCAACCATATCAAGTTGCACAACTCACAATACAATACGCCCGACCGGTTGGTTGCCTCGCTTACGGCTCACGACAAGGGCGGCAATCACTATAGCCTTATCTACGAGGCATGGAGAGGTGGGGGCAACTACTCCTTCATGACGGTGAATGATATGAATGGCGACGGGTATAACTACGATGCCGTCTACGTGCCTACCGATGATGAGGTGGCAACGAACCAGTTCCGTTTCGTGTCGGAAGATGACAAAACCCGTTTCATGGACTACGTGCACGCCAATGACTACTTGAAAAACAGGCAAGGTCAATACGCCGAGCCGTATAGTGTGTACTCACCATGGGTGCATCGTATCGACTTTAGCTACAAGCACGACTTCATGTTGAACGTGGCTAATACCAAGCATACGCTGCAATTAAGCCTCGACGTGAAAAACGTGATGAACCTGTTTAACTCCAAATGGGGGGTAGCCAAGTACCTGAATCCGGAAATTGGCTCCGAAGCCCGTATTATCCGTTATGAAGGGGTGGATGCCGATGGTGTGGCCACTTTCTCTACACCCGCTTCCATCCATGGCGATCTCCAAACGTTCACCCCGAGCTACTCACTGGGTCAATGTTGGTACGCGTCCATCGGTATCAAGTATATTTTTAACTAATTTAAAAAACGTAAAAATATTATGAAACTAAAATATCTATTTCCACTCTTCATCGCGACGCTCATCCTAGCGGTGAGCTGCGTCGACGAACCGGTAGTGACGCTGCTTGACGAGATACAGGTGTCGTCGTCCTACGTGGCTATCTCGGAAGATGGCGGTTCTACCTCCATCACTGTAACGGCACGGGATAGCTGGACGGCGGAGAAGGTGACTACCGATAAAGATCCGGTTGAATGGTTGACCCTCTCTTCCACCTCTGGGAGTGCCGGCGAGAGCCAGGTTACCTTTTCCGCGCAGAAGGGCAATGGTCGCTCCGCGGAGGTTTTGATTCGCAGCGGAGGCAAGACGCAGAGAATAAACGTTATACAAGGCGTAATAGAGGTGGAAACAGTCAAGGCGGCCCAAGTGAATGCTGCTCCTGACGGGAAATTCTTCCGCGTCACGGGTGTCTGTACTAAGATCGTTAACACGCTATATGGTAACTGGTACCTGACCGATGAGACGGGTGTGGTGTACATATACGGTACGCTTGATAAGAAAGGGAATACGAAAAATTTCCTGAGTCTGGGTTTGGAAGTGGGCGATGAGGTGACCATCGAGGGGCCCAAATCTTCCTACAAGGGGGATCCGCAAATGGTTGACGTAACGGTGGTAAAGATTAATAAATCGGAGGTAAAGGTGGATTCCGTTGCAAACGAGGTGCTCCCCATGGAGGGGGGTGAGTTTACCGCCTTCCTCACCTGTAAGGGTGAAGGGGTGTCGGTAGATATCCCGGAGGATGCCAAGTCGTGGTTGGCCATCTCCTCCATTCAATCAAAAGGGGAGAACGTGGTGGTGAAGTTTATCGCGGCGGCCAACGATGCTGGTGATCGCGAAACCACCTTGACGTTCCATACCGTAAAGGGTTCGAAAAAGTACTCCACGGAAACGGTACTCACCCAAAAAGGTGCCATCGTGGAAGCTACCGTGGCGGAGTTCTTGGCAGCTCCGGTAGGGAATATGCAGTATCGTTTGTCGGGAGCAGTTACTAAAATCGACAATAACAACGATGGTCGTTTATACCTGCGGGACTTTTCTGGGGAGACCTACGTGTATAAAATTCAGGATTACACGGCAAATTCTTTGAAAGTGGGCGATATCATCACGCTTGTAGGAAAACGTGCTGAGTATAAGGGTAGCCCGCAAATGAGCGGTGCCGTACTGGAGAATGTGATTCCGGTCACCCCTGCCACCATTGCCGAAGTGTTGACGAAACCTGTGGACAAGAATGTCTATTTCATGATAACCGCCACAATTAAAGAGATTCAAAATCAGGAATACGGTAATATCGTTTTGAAAGAAGGCGATAGCGAGATATTGATGTATGGTTGTCATCCGGGTTACGGTGCTACCGGAGATGCTAGAAAAGGGTTGATTAACGCCAAGGGGATCAAAGCTGGTGACAATATCACTGTCATTGCCACAAGGGGAGAATATGGCGGAACACCTCAACTAGCCAATGGCTTTTATCTCAGTCACGAAAGCGGAGATATTCAGTCGCTAAGTATAGCGGAGTTCTTGGCAGCCCCGGTTGGCGACACGCAGTATCGTTTGTCGGGAGCGGTTACTAAAATCGACAATAACAACGACGGTCGTTTACACTTGCGGGACTTTTCCGGAGAAACCTACGTGTATAAAATTCAGGGCTACACGGCAAATTCTTTGAAGGCGGGCGATATCATCACCCTCGTCGGAAAACGTGCCGAGTATCAGGGTAGCCCGCAAGTGAGCGGGGCCGTACTGGAAGAGGTGAAATCCGTGACCGTGACCACCATTGCCGAAGTGCTGGCAAAACCCGTGGACAAGAATGTCTATTTCATGATAACCGCCTCAATAAAAGAGATTCAAAATGATGTTTATGGTAATATCGTTTTGGAAGAAGGCGATAGTGAGATTTTGATGTATGGTTGTTATCCAGGTTATGGTGCCACCGGTGATGCTAGGAAAGGCTTGATTAACGCCAAAGGAATTAAAGTTGGTGACATGATTACTGTCATTGCAACAAGGGGTGACTATAAAGGAACGCCTCAACTAGCCAATGGCTTTTATTTTAGTCACGAAAGCAAATGATAAGACAAATTGCCCTGTTTTTGTCACCGTGATCATCCCCTTCCCGTGACTTGAACAGGTGGTGAGATGGAAAAGGTCGCCTCGAAACGAGGTGGCCTTTTTTTAATCTACCTGCCTATTTAAATTTGCTCGTTTTCGTTAAAATGAATACCTTTGTATAGATTAAGTAAAACACGTTTGTTAAGCACATTATGAACATACAAAAGAGATTACAGGTACCCTGTTTGAACATCTCGTCTCGCGAGACAACGTTCGATCGAATCAAATTGATGCTGGAGGCCGCGGCAGTGACTGACATCGATCAGGTGAACTGGAAAGAGGCCTTTCCCAAGCTCCTGCCCGTTAAGGTTAGGGTAGCGCATGACGGGAACCGGTTTTACCTCTATTACACGGTGACCGGTGAGCAACTTCGTGCTGTCAATACCCGGGATTTTGGCTCGGTGTGGGAAGATAGCTGCGTGGAGTTTTTCATGCAGCGTGAGGGTGAGAAGATGTACCGCAACTTCGAGTGTAACGTGTTGGGGGTGATGCTTTCGCGGAAACAAGAGGCAAGGGGGGAGGGAGTGTCTCAGATCGATCAGATGCCGTCCATCTTCCGACATGGAACCGTCTCACACCGGTATGAGGGAGATACGCAAGTGACCGATTGGACGATGTACCTTGAGATACCGAAGCAAGCGATGGGGTTTGCCGACCATGAATCGCTTGCCGGGCAACGCGTACGTGCCAACTTTTACAAGTGTGGCGATGAAACGCCGGAACCCCACTTTTTGAGCTGGAACCCCATCGATACGCCGAAGCCGGATTTCCATCTCCCCGAGTTCTTCGGCTTGCTGGAACTGGAATAACAAACACCTAAAACAGATAGAGAATGGAAGAGAAAAACCGAGTGAAAGAGATTATTTTTCAATTCGTTGATCGAGACGATCAAGTAGAATTTCAACCCCTTGGAAAAGGACATATCAACGACTCGTTCAAGGTGGTCGCAGGCGGGAACCCGTACGTGTTGCAACGCGTGAATCACCACATTTTTCAAAATGTCCCCGAGCTCCAGAATAACATTTATCGGGTGACCTCCCATATTAGGGGTAAGCTGCAGGAGCAAGGCGCAACCGATATCGACCGAAAGGTACTCACGTTACTGCGTACGCACGAGGGGAAGTTGTACCACAGGGATGAAGAGGGGAACTACTGGCGGATGATGCATTTCATCACGGATAGCAAGAGCTACGACGAGATAAACCCGGAGTTAGCCTACAGGGCGGGGATAGCCTTTGGTGAGTTTCAAAGTATGCTTGCCGACATACCTGGTGAACCGCTGTTCGAAACCATTCCCGATTTTCATAACATGGAGGCGCGCTTGAAAACGTTCCGGGAATCGGTGAAAGCGGACCGGGCAGGTCGAATGAAAGATAAAGAGGTGGCCAACCTGGTGAAGGAGATAGAGGATCGGGCCGAAGAGATGTGTAAAGCGGAAAGGCTGCACCGTGAAGGGAAGCTCCCGAAGCGTATCAACCATTGCGATACCAAGGTGAACAACATCTTGTTCGATAAAGAGGATAAGGTGCTCTGCGTGGTGGACCTGGATACGGTGATGCCGGGCTACGTGCTATCCGACTTCGGGGATTTCATCCGCACGGGAGCCAACACGGGTGCGGAGGATGATAAGAACCTCGATAACGTGGGGGTCGATCTTGCCATCTTCGGGGCGTATACCAAGGGCTACCTGGAAAAAGCGGCCTCGTTCTTGACGGAGGTGGAGGTGGAGAACCTGGCATTCGGTGCGAAATTGCTCACCTATATGCAGACCGTCCGCTTTTTTACCGACTACATTGATGGCGACACCTATTACAAGATCGCGTACCCCGAGCATAACCTCGTGCGGACACGTGCGCAGTTCAAACTGTTGCTTAGTTTGGAGGAGAATTTCCAAGAGATGCAGCGTATCGTGAAGGAAGCGGCAGTGAAGTAATCGGATGATACGGCTAGGGTAGGAAATTGCATTTGATCTGTTTTACTTTGAGTTTAAGGTGGCCAGTGGCAAAATGACTGGCTAATGCGATATTTTGCCCCAAAACGGGTAAAGTAGAGAAAAAATTGCTATCTTCGCGTCGCTTTATTTTTGAGGAAAAAAGTGGCAAAGTTTAGTTTGTACAATATTCCCCTGATAAGCTTGTCCGAGGGGTTCCATACGTTTGAGTATACCTTGGATGACAGGTTCTTCGCCAGGGTTGATGGTGAGGAGGTTAAGAGAGGGAACGTGGCGGTGACGCTTCTGGTGAACAGGACGTCGACCGCGTTTGAGATGGATTTTGCCCTAAATGGAACGGTGCAAATTCCTTGTACACGGTGCTTGGATGATATGGATCAAGCGGTAGATACGCACGGCAGGCTTGTGGTCAAGTTTGGAAGCGCGTACTCCGAGGAGAGTGATGAGATCGTGATTATCCCCGAGTCTGAGGGCGAGATTAACATCGCTTGGTTCCTGTACGAGTTCATCGCGTTGGCTATTCCCATTAAGCATGTTCACCCCCCGGGGGAGTGTAACCGGGTAGTTGCCTCCAAGTTCAGAAAGCATCGGGCGGTCAACCTCTATGATGACGATGATGACGACGATGGCGATGACGAAGACGTTACCGGGGATGATGATGGGTTCCCCGAGGAGGACCAACAGGCACACGATCCCCGTTGGGATGCCCTGCGGGGGTTGCAGTTTGAAGACGACTGATTAAATACATATAAAATAGATAAAGAAATGGCACATCCAAAAAGAAGGCAGTCAGCTGCCAGGAAAAGAAAAAGGAGATCGCACGATCGTGCTAAACTTCCTACCTTGGCGGTTTGCGCTAACTGCGGCGCATGGCATATTTACCACACGGTATGCGGTGAATGTGGTTATTACAGGGGTAAGTTAGCCATCGAAAAAGATGTGACGGCATAACCCCGTTCAACGATCTCATTGAATAAAAACCCTGAAATAACCTGTTTGTTTTTTCAGGGTTTTTTCTAACGATTAACGAATTGGATAGATGAAACAGTTGAATGGCGTGATCACGGGCATCACGGCCAGCTTGCCCGATTATATCCTTACCAACGAGGAGCTTGCGACCATCGTGGATACCTCCGACGAGTGGATCATGACCCGTGTAGGGATAAAAGAGAGGCGCATTTTGAAAGGCGAGGCACAGGGCGTTTCGGTACTGGGAACCCGGGCGGTAGATGAGCTGCTGGTGAAAACGAACACGCCTCCGGAAGAGGTAGACGTGGTGGTTTTTGCCACGACCACACCAGATCATCCGTTCCCCTCCTCGGCTTCCATCGTCGCGGAAAATTGCGGGATAAAGAACGCTTTCTGCTTTGATATGGAGGTCGCTTGCTCGGGGTTCATCTTTGGGCTGGAGGTGTGCAACGGTTTCATAAAGACCGGGAAGTATAAGAAAATCATCCTGTTGGCCGGGGATAAGATGTCGTCCATAACAGATTACTCGGATAGAACCACCTGCCCCCTGTTTGGCGATGCCGTGGGGGCGGTGATGATTGAGCCGACCGAAGAGAGGTTGGGCATCTTGGACGTGGAGTTGCATTCTGATGGGATTGGCTATGAGCCCTTGCAAATGAAGGCGGGTGGGAGCAAATACCCGGCTAGCTATGAAACGGTTGAAAGGAGGGAGCACACGGTGCAACAAGATGGGCAGGTGGTATTCAGGCACGCCGTATCACGTATGGCGG
>DUPB01000223.1 GCA_012838585.1 Bacteroidales bacterium | reverse complement strand
CTACCCCCTTCATCGCTTCTATCGTTAAAATTTCATTACCTTTGTTGGAAAAGCATGTGTAAACCTCACCTGGTAAAAGGACAAAAAAACAAACAATATGAGAAAAAAGAGCCTACTGTTTATCTTCCTCGCTTTGTCGGTAGCACTGAACGCCCAAGTCAAAAACGTGATTATTGACGCGGATACCGACAACGAACTGGATGATCTTCCTTCCACATCCACCGTCCTGCAAAACATCGTCGTGTACGAGGATCCGCGATTCTACGCCACCTTCCCCTCCATCGCGAAGAGCGATGACGGGTTTATCGTGGCATTTCGCCGGGCCCCCAACAGAACCGGGTTCGGGGAAGGGTACAACACCCATATAGACCCCAACAGCTACCTGGTGATGGTCCGTTCAACAGACGGTATCCATTGGACGAAGGAGCCGGAACTCATCCACGCGCACCCCTTCGGCGGATCACAAGACCCCTGCCTATTGCGGTTGCGGGATGGCACCTTGCTCTGCACCAGTTACGGCTGGGCCGTGGTGAGAGGAGATGCCGTGGCAAATATGAAGCAGCCTGTTTATGACCAGGGAGGCAGCGTGGCTCTTGGAGGCTATATTTTACGCTCCTTTGATGACGGGAGAACATGGGAAGGACCCATTTATCCCCCTCCCGTAAATGGCACGATCTATCACGACGCGCTGGGGAACCTCATGCCCGCGTACAACAGGGGTGCCCTCTATGAAAGCGAAAGCGGACGTATCTTTTGGGTGGTAGCCCGCATGGATGATGACCCGCTTACCAAAACATCCAACCACCTGTTATACTCCGATGACCAAGGTTCCACCTGGCACTACTCGGCCGTGGTCGCGCAACACGACACCCTGGCGTTTAACGAGGCGTCAGTCTATGAAACCCCTAAAGGCGACCTGGTCGCGTTTATACGGACGGAGTCTGCCGATCCCCAAGCCCACATAGCCCGTTCGACGGATGGAGGCAAGACCTTCACCTGTGAATCGATGGGTTTCTATGGACATCCGTTGGCCGCCGTGAGGCTTCCGGATAACCGGGTGTTCCTCACCTATGGCTACCGCAGGAATCCCTGTGGCATCCGAGCGAGAATACTGAACGCGGAATGCACCGACTTTGCCACGGCCAAGGAGATCGTACTTCGAGACGATAACGGACCGGGAACCGACGTGGGCTATTCATGGCCAGTTGTGCTCGACGAAGAGAGGGTACTGGTGGTTTACTACATCACGAGAGAAAACGGGATACGCTACATCGGTGGAACCATTGTCGAACTTTAGACGCCACAAGAGGATGAGAAAAACCCTTGCGATTATAATCTTTTTGCCGCTTCTCGGGTGCAAGGCACCGGCAACGATGCCGGAATCAAGAAACCACATCGTATCAACCGATAGGGATACGCAAGAGCTATATCTGAACAACGCTCCGGGAAAAAAGATGATCCTGGATGTCGACATGTGCACGGACGTGGACGATGTATGCGCTGTAAGGATTGCCACCGCGTTTGACGATGAGGGCATTATCGATTTACAGGGCGTAGCCTTCTCGGTAGTCGGGGAAAACAACCTGGAAGCGTTACGTGGATTCCTTCTGTATGAAGGGAAACCCGATGTGCTCATCGGGAAAAGCTCGGTAGATAACATCCCGGACACGTCGCCCTACTGGGAGTTGATGCAGGAGTACAGCGATGGCGAAGTGAACGCGTACGACGCGGTGAAAATGTATCGGAAGATATTGGCTGAAAGCGACACGCCGGTAGACATCGTGACCACCGGGTACGTGACCAACCTGGAAATGCTACTAAAAAGTGAACGTGATGAATATTCAGCGTTAACGGGCATCGAGTTGGTGGAAGCAAAGTGCGGACAGCTCTATATCGTGGGTGGTTCCTACCCGGAGGGTAGGGACAACAACTTCTTCTTTGCCGAAGAGGCCAGAACGGCCATCGACCACGTGAGTAGATACTGGCCCTACCCGATACTATTCTTCACGAACGATGTCGGTGGGAAATTGAGGTGCGGTGCTCAACTGCAAGCCCTGGACAAGAGGAAAAACGATATAGTCACCCGGTCGTTGATCGCGTTCGGCACGGAAACCGGTCGCCACGCGTGGGATCCATTCGGGGTATGGGCGGGAGGACTCGCCCTGGGTGAAGCCACCAAACTGGGAACCAAACGAATAAACGTGGAGATAAACCCCGAAACCGGCTACAACAAGTTTACCAACGCTCCCAATGGACAACACTTCATGGTCTACCGGTTATCCGATGATGATAACTATTACAACACCATGATGGATAGTTGGCTGATCAAAAAGGCGAAACTATAACGCTCCGGTTGTATAACGGGTATAACATCGCTGGTAGCTGTACATATCGTTCCGAGATTTCGTTGATAAACTCAGCTAAAATTCACTCTCCTGACCACAAAACAGGCCGAAATTTTTGATTACAATCAAAGAAATAGGCCTATATTTTTGATTACGATAAAAATATTCGGCATAAAATCGATATTTGATGAGGTTTTTGCATCAAGCAACAAAAAACAGTTACTACCTCAGAAAAAACTTTACATTCCGTTTTGTTGATTGGAAAAAACAGACTATATTTGTAACCATTGTGTAAGGATATGCAACATGGTTATGAGTAAATATTTATCATTATCTGAAACCGCTGAATTGCTTGGTAAAAGCAAAGAGACGCTTCGCAGATGGGATCGTGAAGGTAAGCTTCCCGCCGTTCGTGAGCCAATGAGTAACTATCGGATGTACCCGAAATCACAAATCGAAGATATCTTCTCAGATTTCTTTAATACACAAACGGTTAAGGAGGTTGTTGACAACTATACCAAACCAGCACGAGAATACAAAGTTCTTGAGCTTTTCGCCGGAGCGGGCGGCTTGGCCATAGGTTTAGAAAATGCTGGCCTAAAGTGCGTTGCATTGAATGAAATTGATAAGTTTGCCTGCCAAACGTTACGAAGAAACCGGCCGAATTGGAACATCCTGGAAGGAGACATCAAGGAGTTCGACTTTTCAAACTATAAGAACAAGGTAGAAGTAGTAACGGGAGGATTTCCCTGTCAAGCCTTTAGTTACGCGGGAAAAAAGTTGGGATTCGCAGATGCCCGAGGCACTCTGTTTTATGAATTCGCCAGGGTCGTAACAGAGGTAAACCCGCTTATCTGCGTAGGTGAGAACGTGAGGGGCTTGCTCAGTCACGATAACGGAAGAACCTTGCAAGGCATGATTTCCATATTAAACGAGATTGGCTATAACGTGGCTCCTG
>DUPB01000222.1 GCA_012838585.1 Bacteroidales bacterium | reverse complement strand
TAAGTTGCAGGGCCGTGGCTTTGTCACCACCGCTACCGCCCCTTAACACCGCTTCGGCGTAGTTGAGGTATATCTCTCCCAGTCGGAACAGCGGGAAATCGGTATACACGATATTACTTGGAGGCATAGAGCCGTCTCTATAGACATTGTAATATTTAACAATGGGAATGCCGTTGTCAATAAAGAGCGATTGGTCTACAATCTCCACATTCGCAGTCTGATCGAGACGGAGCATGGTGAAGCGACTGTCTTCGGTATGAATGTTTTCGCGCTCGAATGTTCTCAGCAGCGAAACGGGGGCACGGTTGCCCTGCCAGGCACCTACCGAGTTCACTTCGCTTTGCAGGGCAGAGGGTACGGTGCTGCAGATCAGGAATGTCATTCCTCCCCAGGTTTGGGTTTCCTCTCCCTCATATCTGATAGGGAAAATAAACTCTTTGGACTTGTGATTGTCTGCCATAAACAGATCTCCATATACAGGTTCCAGAGAGTAACCACTATTTAAAACCTTATTGCTGTAGGTGATACTCTCGCTGTACTTTGCCTGTCCGATATAGGTTTCGGCGTTCAGGTAGAGCCTGGACAGTAGTGCCCAGTTGGCGGCCTTATGCGCGCGCCCGTAGTGCTTACTGTCGTATCCCACAAAGGGGGCAAGCATATCGGCTTCGCATTCGAGCAGCTCTTTCTCTATATAGTCGAACAGATCTTTTGCCATTATCTGGGGAGGCAGATCGCTCATTGAGCTGTTTTCATCTACAAATGGTACATTGTGAAAAGCGTCCAGCAGATAGAAGTAGGAGAGTGCCCTTAAAAAACGGGCTTCAGCCCTGTATGCTTTTAACTCCTCTTTTACCGCGCTGCTTACACCGCGATCGTTAAGCTTCCCATCCGTGGTCTCCCTTAGAAGGGCGTTAGAGAGGTTGATCTGATAATAGAGCCTATAGTAGAAGCCCTTTATAAACACGTTGTTTGCCGACCAGCTCATGCGGTTCAGGTCGGGAATACCTTCATCGTTCCAGGTACAGTGAGCTTCATCGGTAGGCAACTCCTGCAGATTCCACAGGCCGCGCAAAAAAGAGGCGTGACTGCCACCGTCAACTCCGGCAACATCGGGATCGCCATCGCCACCACTGTTGCCGCTGATTGCTAACCCTGCATAAATCTTGGCGAGCAGCTGCTGATAAGGCGCTATGTCTTCCGTGAAGACTATGTCCGACACGTGCTCTTCAGGGTCGAGAGGGAGGGTGTTCAAATCGTCCACACAAGAGGAGAGTCCCGCTATCACCAGGATGGCAGTGATAATAGAAAAGAAAATATATTGTATTGTTTTCATCTTCATAGGAAATTAAAAATTGAGACTTACACCAACGATAAATACGCGCGGGTGCGGGTAGATATTGTTGTCGATACCGTTGTTAGTAAATTCGGGGTCCAAACCTTTGTAATTGGTTATTACGAAAGGATTCTCTACCGTGAAATAGAGTCTGCCCGACAAGGGGTTGTTAATCACCTGGTCAAAGTTGTATCCCAATGAAATGTTATCCATCTTCAGGAATGATGCGTCCTGAATATAGTAACTCGAGAGGTAGCGAACATTTTCAAAATCGGTATATGTTGCGCTGTTAACCCTGTTTTTCAACCAGCCGGCAGGGTCATATATCGTGGACTTTGCTTCCCTGTTGGACTGTATGTTGTTGTACACGTAGTTGCCAAGATTTGCCCTCATTGAGAAATTGAGGTCCCACTTTTTGTAGGAAAATCTGGAAGAGAGCCCCATATGGACATCGGGAGCAGAGTTTTTATACGCGACCAGGTCGTCTTCATTGATGCTGCCATCGGCATTTTGGTCTACAAAAACTCCGTCTACCGGTTTGCCGTCGTTGTCATATACCTGTTCGTATACAAAGAACGAACCCGCGGGGTATCCCACTCTATGAATAGCCACATTGTTACCGGTACCGCCATCTATTCCTCCAAAACGCACGCCAACATAGTTGGGATCATCGTTTATGGTAAGCTTGGTAATCTCATTTTTGTTGTGTGTAACGTTGTAACTCACCTCCCAATTGATATCTTTACTTACAATGGGACGCCCTGTAATGCTGAACTCCACACCTTTGTTTACCAGTTCTCCCACGTTGGTTAGCAGTTGATTGCTGAAGTTGGTACCCGCGGCAACCGCTACAGTGTTCAACAGGTCGGTAGTCGTTCGGTGATACACATCGAAAGCTCCGGTTATCCTGTTGTTTAAGAAACCAAAATCGAGTCCGATGTTATAGGTTGTGGTCTCTTCCCATTTCAGGTCTTCATCGTATGCCAGAGGTCGTATAAGCGGAATCTTTTTATCTCCAAAGAAGTAGTTGGCCCCAGCCTGACTGTAGCTGTAGCGCGCCATCCATGGATAGTCGCCACTACCCAAGTTCTGCTGTCCGGTAACCCCGTAACCGAGACGAAGTTTCAGTTCAGAGAGGGTTTTGCCAGCGTTTTTCATAAAGGGCTCGTTGATGATTTTCCATGCAAAAGCGGCAGAGGGGAACAGACCCCACTGGTTGTCGGGGCTAAATCTTGAAGAGCCATCGTTACGGAGGGTAGCCGTAAGGAGATAACGGTCTAAAAGAGAGTAGTTCAAACGTCCGAAAAACGAGACTACATAACTTTCGCTCGAGTAGTCATTGCCATCTGTGTAAAACTCTTTGCCGGTCTCTTGCTGCATAGCCTCTGAGTAGGGGTACTCATTTTCGGTTTCATAATAGAAATGTTGCCAGGAGTAACCCGCCATGGCGTCAATATGGTGTGCAGAACCCAAGTCCCTGTTAAAATTGAGGTAGAAGTCGAGCAGTGTATTGCGTTTGTGCTGATAGTACCGGGAGTTTTCTCCCCATCCGGCTTTGTATCTACCCCATGTGTAGGTCATCGGGGAGTTGTCGTTGATAATCACATCGCCGTTGCTCTTTGAGATGTCGTAACCCAGGTTGAGATTGGCACGTAACCCTTCCAAAAATGGCAACTGGTAGTCGGCCTGCAGGTTTCCTATGCTCCTGTATACTTTCGATTTATCGAATTTCTCATTTAAGATAGCGACCGGGTTAGCAATAGCTATATCGATGGGTGAGCCATCGGCCTGTTTGAGCGACATGTAGTAACCGTTCCCATACTTTGAACCTGTATCATATATAGGTTGTGTAGGGTCGAATTGCGAAGCGGAGTTTATGGCCCCGTTATCCGCGAACCTGTTGGTGTTGTAGACACCTTTGGCATTAAGCTGCAATTTCAGCGTTCCATCCAAAAGGGAGGGAGAGAGGTTTAAGCTACCGGTGTACCTGTCGAGACTTGAAGTGCGCAATATACCGTTCTCTTTGGTGTACCCTACAGAGACCCTGAACGGTATCAGCTCTGTAATTGAGCCGGAGACGCTCACGTTATGGTCGGTACTCACGGCATTCTTAAAAATCTCATCCTGCCAGTCCGTGCTGCTGCTGCCTAAAGCCGCCGCTTGTGGACTGTCGCTTCCAAACAGGGTGGTAACATGATTGCGGAAGGTGTCGGCATCCATCAGGTCTATCGAACCGGTACGCGTACTCGTTGATACGTTGCCGTTGTAAGAGAGACTGATTTTTCCCGATTTGCCTTTCTTGGTTGTAATAATAATAACACCGTTGGATGCGCGGGAGCCGTAAATAGCGGTCGCGGAGGCATCCTTCAATACCGTGAATGTCTCGATGTCGTTCGCGTTGATAGTGCTTAACGGGTCGGCCATACCGCTGATGCCGCTTGTGTTGTCAACAGGCACCCCGTCAATTACAATCAGCGGATCGTTGCTGGCAGACATAGAGGAGCCGCCACGAATACGAATACTGGATCCTGAGCCGGGTGCACCTCCCGAAGAGATAACACTGACTCCCGAGATCTGTCCCGCGAGCAGATCGGCAGGAGAAGTAGCCAGTCCCCTGTTTATCTTGTCTGCGCTTACAGCAACCACAGAACCGGTAGCATCATCTTTCTTTACGGTTCCATACCCGATGACCACCAGTTCCTCCAACATTTCAGAATCCTCCTCCATGACCACGTTGATGGTGGTCCGGTTGTTAATGGCTACCTCTTGTGTTCGGTAGCCGATGTAGCTTATCTCCAACACCCCGTCGGCGGGTGCTGGAATCGTGAAGTGACCCTCGAAATCGGTCACGGTTCCCATAGGGGTGCCTTGGAGACGGATGTTGGCGCCGATAACGGCCTCGCCATTAACGTCCGTGACGGTTCCCCTCACATTTATCGTGCCCGTCTGAGCGTTGGCCGATAAAATACATAGCACACCCGACAACAGGGTCATCAGGATGGCTCTCGTAGTTTTTTTGAATGTCACATACATGTTGTTAATGTTATAAGATCAACTAATTATTATGCAATTTATTTGAAAGCGTTTTTTCACCTCAACATTACATTATACCATATACAAAGTTACCTTTTATCACATCGTGTCGGGTGATAATTGGGCTAATTCTCCCCGTTCGGTTGTGCAAACGATTGCATTTTGATTGTTTAAGGCGTAAGTTATCAATTAGTTATGATAACCAGAAATTGGGTAGAGAAAGGTCAAAAG
The DNA here is from genome assembly GCA_012838585.1 of Bacteroidales bacterium. GTDB lineage: Bacteria > Bacteroidota > Bacteroidia > Bacteroidales > Dysgonomonadaceae > Proteiniphilum. The sequence goes on along the minus strand of DUPB01000222.1, from coordinate 19,109 downwards.
GTGACTGGTGGTTTAAGTAAATAGAAAGTGTGGAAGGTGCGATTCTGACGTTTTGATAAAATGTAGTGCTAATTGCCCACCTTTCTCCTTCGTTTCAGCTTCAACTTGGGAATTGTTATGATCTGCCTTTTAGCTTGGCTAGAGATCCTGCGCCTAAGATTTAACAGGAAACGCTTGTTGGGCTTGCTTTTAAGGTACGATTCGATATGGCGCGCCCGTTTCTCCTCCAGTATCTGCTCAATCTCGATAAGGATACCCGATTCCTCTACATCGCCGAACTCCTTGTTGATGGCGGTGCCGAAGAAGCGCATGGTGGGCGATAGGCTCATGTAGGCGTTGATGAGCGGCGGTATGTTGTATCCCAGCGCGCGTACCTCTTTGTTCAGTATCCGGTAGTCTTCGGCGAAGCACCTGCCATGGAAGAGCTGCCTCATCGCGTTGGGGTCGGTATCGGTAACTAATGGCTCTATCGGGGTTATCAGTCCCTCGTTATCCGGGAAGTGTTTTCTTAAGAAGTAGAGGATCATGTTGCGTGCCTGCTTGTTGTAGGTACCGTACATGGTTACTTTGCCAAAAAAGTACTTGATGTCGGGGTCGATGACCGTCAGCGCTCCCAACCCGTCCCACAGGTTGTCGAGCGCGAAGATACCTTTCCTCCCCCTCAGGGTCGATTGGTACTCCAGCGTAACGAACGAGCGGCCAAGCTCCACGGTGCGTGGGAGGATCTCCTTAATGAACTGTTCCGAGAAGTCATACAGGTGAGCGGTGGCCAGCATCGGCTTACCGTTCTCGTCGAACGCCACATCGGCGCCGTAAATAAAGCGGTACCCCCCTAATATCTCCTCGTTTTCCGGGTCCCACACGATTAGTTGACGGTAGGGGACTGGCATGGTGTCGTACAGGTCGATGTCGGCTTCCAAGCCCGTACCGCCACCGTAATGACGGAAAGCGATTTCCCGCAACCGCCCCACCTCCCTCATCAGGTTCGGTGAGTCGTGCGCGGTAAAGACGTAAATCTCGTTGTTGGCCTTGTTGGTGGTGCGAACCCGTTTTTGGACGGTCAGTTCGCTTTTTATCAAATTCTTGTCTACTGGGTCGATGATAGGTTGCATACAGTTCTTTATTTTTCAGGTGAGGTGTTATGGGGATCGTGTTAGGTACGCGGTTGGGCCTTCAGGGCGTAGGAACGCTTCTTCACGAATCGTGCCCATTCCGAAGGCGTTTTGGAGTTATCGAACGTTTGCCAGGGGATGGGTTTACCAAAGGTGATGGTGAAGGTCCCCCCGCGGTTCCTGAACATCTCGTCTGGCAGGTAGATCAACTCCGCGTTAAACTTCAATCCCGATGCCTTGCGCAAGTTGGCCAGGTTGTAAAAAAAGGTGGAGTTCTTACCATCGAAATACACGGGGATTACGTCACGTTGAAATTCAACCGCCTTGACGATAAAGTTCTTTAGCCAATCAAGATCGGTGATGATGCCGTTCCGTTTCCTGGAGCAGAGGCCCGCTGGGAACGTGATGATCTGGTTGTCGGAAGCGTAGGCTTCGTTAATGGCTTTGACCGATGCCTTGCCCTGGGCACCATACTTGTTAATGGGGACGAAGATCGGCTTCAGCGGCTCGATATAGTAGAGCACGTCGTTCACCAAATATTTGATCTTCCCATCGTACTTTTCACCCAGGAAGGCTGATAAACAGATGCCGTCGAGCCCGCCAAGGGGGTGGTTCGAAGCGAAAATGAACCTCCCCGTTTCCGGGATATTATCAACACCCTCGGTATGTAGGGTAACCTTGAACTCCTCGTCCACGAGTATCCGCATAAACTCCACCCCCTCGAGCCCTTGGTTGCGATCCAGGATCTCGTTGATCTCGTCCTGGTGAACGGTTCGCTTTAACCAGTTGATAAAGAACCGGGGAAGCTTGTTGTAGAGCCGGGGCGCCTTGTCGCGCAAAACACGGTCAATGTCTATTCTGAATGGCCTGTTATGACTCATCGTATTTTCCTAAACAAATGAATTGCAAATGTACAAAAATTAACGGAAATAATAGCATGTTCATGCGGTAAGGTTTATTAATAACCGATAAATGAGTGAATTGGGGAAAAATTGGACCTGTTGATAACTTTTTGTGGGGAAATGTGGGGAGAAGTGGATTATTTTGTACTTTTACGGCGTAATAGATGAAGAGATGTTGCAATTTCTGGGAAATATAGGGGCCAAGGCCGATGCAAAAGGGAGGATTTTTATCCCGGCTATCTTTCGCAAGCGCTTGCAGAGCGAGGGTGAAGAGTTCTTGGTGCTTCGCAAAGATATTTTTCAGGATTGCCTCGTGTTGTACCCGGGTAGCGTTTGGGAAAGGGAGATCGAGACACTGCGGGCTCGGCTAAACAGGTGGAACAGGGAGCAGCAACAACTGTTCCGGCAGTTCGTGTTGGACGCCGAGCGGCTCGAGATGGATGCCAACGGACGGGTGCTTATCCCGAAGCGTTACCTGCAGATGGTGTCGATTGACACGGAGGTTCGCTTCCTGGGCGTGGACAATACCATCGAGATTTGGGCGAGCGAAAAGCTGGATGATCCGCTTGTCGCTCCTGACGAGTTTGCCGCGAAGTTGCAGGAGCTGATGGAATGAGCGTATGTGCCAAGATAACCAACCAACGACCTACCATACCCCAGCGCTGTTGCATGAGAGCGTGGATGGGCTGGATATTCAACCTGATGGCGTCTACGTGGATGTGACGATGGGTGGTGGGGGACATACGCGGGAGATATTGAGGAGGCTTGGTAAGAAAGGACGGCTGATCGCGTTCGACCAGGATGAAGAAGCCGCGAAGAACGTGCCTGACGACCCTCGTTTCACGTTCGTCAGGAGCAATTTTCGCTATCTCGCGAACTTCCTTCGGTACCATCAAGTGGAGGCAGTGGATGGACTTTTGGCCGATTTAGGGGTCTCTTCCCATCACTTTGACGATCCGGTACGGGGTTTCTCGTTCCGGTTTGATGGAACGCTGGATATGCGGATGAACCGCGACGCGACGATTACCGCGGCAGATATCCTGAACGACTACCCGGTAGAGAGGCTGTCGGAGATTTTTTACAAGTACGGGGAGCTCCGCGAAGCACGGGCGATCGCTGAAGCGGTCGACTCGTTCAGGCAGGAGCAGAAGATACAACAAACGGGCGACCTGCTCACGGTGTTGGAACCTTTCACGCGGAGAGATCGGGAGAGAAAGGTATTGGCCCAGGCATTCCAGGCACTCCGCATAGAGGTGAACGGCGAGATGGAATCGCTGATCGAGATGCTGGAGCAAGCGTTGACCTGGTTAAAGCCGGGGGGGCGGTTGAGCGTTATCTCTTACCATTCGTTGGAGGATCGACTGGTCAAGCATTTCTTTAGGAGCGGCAATTTCGAGGGAAAACAGGTGAAGGATTTTTACGGCAACGTGGAGACACCTTTTAGGCTGGTGAACCGGAAGGTGATCGTGCCGACCGAGGAGGAGCAACGCTTGAACCCCAGGGCCAGGAGCGCCAAGCTCCGAGTAGCAGAAAAGATATGAGATTTAAGTTCGATAACATACGTAAGTCGTTTGTCCATGTTTTTGGAGGAAGTGTTCTCACTGAGAACTTCTTCCTCCGGAACATGCGATTCATCCTCTTTACCGTGCTGATCATGATCCTGTTTATCAGTCATCGCTACTCGGTGCTGGAGAGGATGTCGGAGATTGAGCGGTTGCAACGTGTCTTGATTGATGCGAAGTACGAGGCGCTCACCATCTCGTCGAACCTCACCGAGGCGAGCCGACAAGGGGAGATAGAGCGGAGGGTCGAGGAGGCGGGATTGGATCTGAAAATTACCAATGAGCCGGTGTATCGGATTAGAAAGTGAGGAATGAGTAGACAGAAGAGGAAAAGGGTGGCATTGGCACGGTACGGGTTAATCGTGAGCGTGTTGATGCTGTTTGCCGTGATGATCATCTTCTCTGCCGGTAAGATCGTGTTTACTTCCGAGGGAAAGAAGTGGCGTGAGGTGGGAGAAAGGGGAACGGTTATCCGCGACCGGGTGATTTTGCCCAAGCGCGGCAATATCTATACCCACGATGGGAAGCTGCTTGCCACCACCGAGCCTCTCTATAGCATATATATGGATTTTTGGGCCGATGGGATCAGGAAAGATACGTTGGTGAAGTACGTGGACGGTCTCTCGAAAGAACTGGCCCGTAAGTTCCCCGATAGAAGCGCGGCACAGTACAAGAACGTGATAATGGGCGGCTGGAAGCAACGGGAACAAGAGGAGCGACAGATACGGGACAACGAGGCGAGGGGGAACGAGAAGCGGGTACCTCTCCGATCGAGGTACGTGAAGATACTGAGAAACGATATATCGTATGTCGATTTGAAAGAGATACGCACCTTCCCGTTCTGGAACCAGCGCTCTAATCGCAGCGGACTGATCGCGGAGGAGCGCAACGCCCGTAAGAAGCCTTTCGGCGACTTGGCTACCCGGACCGTGGGGAGCGTCTATAAGGACCTTGAAAAGGGAGGCGCCAGTGGCCTGGAGTTGAAGTACGATTCCCTGCTGCGAGGGGTCAACGGGGTGAAGTACCGGCAAAAGATACAGGGTAAATGGATGGACGTGGTGGAGACACCCGCCAAGCCGGGTTGGGATATCGTTACGACCATCGATGCCCAGATTCAAGATATCACGGAGCGTGCCTTGCGGGATAAGCTGGTGGAGACCGATGCTGAATCGGGAACGGCCATCATCATGGAGGTGAAGAGCGGAGAGATCAAGGGCATCGCGAACCTCGACCGGGTAAGCGAGGGGAGGTACGCGGAGGGGAACCCCAACGCGTTCTCCTACATGAATGAGCCGGGCTCTACCTTCAAGACGGTAACCGTAATGGTGGCGCTCGATGATGGAGTGGTGGAGCCTACCGATTCGTTTTACGTGGGCAGCGGCCTTTACCAGTACAACAACCGGTGGGTCCGGGATCACTACTGGCGACGAGGGCAAGATCGCGGTTACCTCACCGTGGCCGAGGGGATGGAGGTGTCATCAAACGTGGTTTTGAGCAAAATCGTGCTGAAAGGGTACGAGAAAAACCCCACGAAGTTCGTGGAGGGAATCGATCGTATTGGTTTACGAGAGCAGTTCACCTGGGATGTTCCCCTGAACGGTATCGAGGGAACTTCCTCCATTCGCTTCCCGAACGATAAAACCAATTACTGGTCCAAGACTACCCTCCCCTGGATGTCGTTCGGCTATGAGACACGTGTTCCGCCTATCTACATGCTGATGTTTTATAATGGCATTGCCAATAATGGAAAAATGATCAAGCCCTTCATTGCCAAGCAGTTCGTGAACGATGGAAGGGTGATAAAGGAGGTAAAGGCGGAGGTGGTAAATAGCAAGATGTGCAAGAAAACCACCCGCGATCAGGTGCATGAGATGCTGAAGGGTGTAGTGGAACGAGGAACCGCTAAGGTGGTCGCCTCGGACTACTTCGAGATCGCGGGGAAAACGGGTACAGCACAAATCGCGTCCGACGGGGCTTATTCGAATAGCTACTTCGTCTCTTTTTGCGGCTACTTCCCCGCCGAGGAGCCGATGTACACGATCTACGTGGGGGTGCGAAAACCCAAGGGTGTACCCTCTGGGGGAGGTATGGCGGGGGCGGTGTTCAAGAATATAGCCGAGCAGACTTACCTTAGGAAGGTGAGGTTAACGGTAGACGACTGTAGGATCGACTCCTCTCTGCAAAAGCGACCCCGGGTGAAAAATGGGAATTGGGATCAGAACCGTCGGCTGTTGGCCGACCTGGATCTGCCCATAGGCGATCTTGGGGATACAGGTGATTGGGTAAGGATGTCGCTCGATAGCATGGCTTACCGGCCTAAGGAGATCAAACTGAACGGCTCCACTATCCCCGACGTGCGGGGTATGGGGGCACGCGACGCGGTATACCTGCTTGAGAAATTGGGTCTTCGGGTCAACGTGCACGGTTCGGGAAGGGTGGTGGCGCAGACACTTGTGCCGGGACAAAGGGTGGTGAAAGGTGTGACGATAGGACTCACGATGAGGTGAGTAATATATAAAGGTATGGATGTAAGTGAATTGATAAGCGGATGCAACGTGATTGCCCTGAAGGGCGATCGGGTGGCGGAGGTGACAACCATCACGTCCGATTCCAGAACCGTGGTTCCCGGCTCGCTTTTTATCGCGGTGGAGGGGATATGTACTGACGGACACGCGTACATCGGGAAAGCGATCGAGCAGGGAGCGGTCGCGGTGGTGTACGACAAGCCGATGATCGAGGAGTATTTTTCACGGGTCACCTACGTGCAGGTGGAGGATAGCGCGATCGCCCTGGCACAGATCGCCGCGGAGTGGTACGGGCATCCTTCCAGGAAGCTCAAACTGGTGGGAGTAACCGGTACGAACGGGAAGACCACCGTGGCGACCTTGTTGTACAACCTGTTTCGCCACATGGGATATCCCGCGGGCCTGCTCTCTACCGTGGCCAATTACGTGAACGATGAGAAGTATGCCACCACCCATACCACGCTCGACCCCATCTCGTTGAACGGGTTGTTAAGTCAAATGGTGGAGGCAGGTTGCGAATACGCCTTCATGGAGGTGAGTTCGCACGCCATCCATCAAAAGCGGACGTACGGCCTTCACTTCGTGGGAGGGGTCTATACCAACCTGACGCAAGACCACCTGGATTACCACAAGAACATGTTGGAGTACCGGGATGTGAAGAAATCTTTTTTTGATAGTCTGCCCAAGGAGGCTTTCGCCCTGGTGAATAGCGATGACAGGAACGGGGCGATCATGCTGCAGAACACGAAGGCGAGGAGCAAAACCTACTCGGTGCGGGGGATGGGCGATTTTAAGGCCCGGGTGTTCGAGAAGCATTTCGATGGGAGCGATGTTGAATTCAATGGAAAGGCACTGTCGGTACGGTTCGTGGGATTGTTTAACGTCTACAACTTGCTCGCGGTGTACGGTGCAGCGCTATTGCTGGGAATGGAAGAGGAAGAGGTATTGCGGGTTCTTACGCTGCTCACGCCGGTGGCGGGGCGGTTCGAAACCATCCGTTCGGCGAAAGGGATTACCGCTATCGTGGACTACGCGCACACACCGGATGCCTTGACCAACGTGCTTGAGGCGATTCACGAGGTGCTTCAGGGTAAGGGGAAACTCCTTACCGTGGTGGGGTGCGGGGGTAATCGCGACCGCGCCAAGCGGCCGCTGATGGCCATCGAGGCGGTGCGGCTCAGTGATCGGGCGCTCTTCACTTCTGATAACCCGCGGTTTGAAGAGCCCGAGGCCATCTTGCAAGATATGCTGGACGGGTTGAGCGAAGAGCAGCAGGCTGGCGTGTTGACCATCGTGGATCGACGGGAGGCTATCAAGACGGCATGCATGTTGGCTAAGCCGGGCGACGTGGTACTGATCGCGGGTAAAGGGCATGAAGATTATCAAGAGGTGAAAGGGGTGAGGTACCCCTTCGATGACAGGGTGGAGGTAGAGAAGCTGTTCCACGCGTTGTGACATTAATCACCTTGGTATATTAATGGACAGGTATGTTTTACTATCTTTTTGAATACTTAGAAACACTCGATGTCCCCGGCGCGGGGATGTTCCAGTACGTGATGTTCCGCTCGGCCATGGCCGCCCTGTTCTCGTTGCTGATAGGAATTTTTGCCGGCAAGCGCATCATTAATATATTGCAGCGAAAGCAGGTGGGAGAAACCATTCGTAACCTTGACCTGGAGGGGCAGTACAGCAAACGGGGCACCCCTACCATGGGGGGCATCATCATTATCCTGGCCATCCTGATCTCAACCTTCTTTTTTGGCAAGCTGGAGAACATATATATCATCCTTATGCTGGTGAGCACGATCTGGTTGGGAACCCTTGGCTTTGCCGATGACTACATCAAAGTGTTTAAAAAAGATAAGGAGGGTCTGAAGGGGAAGTTCAAAGTGATTGCTCAGGTGGGCTTGGGCTTAATCGTGGGGGCGACCATCTTGTTTAGCCCCGAGATCGTGGTGCGGGAAAATACCGAGGTACGGGTCAATAACGTGATTGAAGAGGTGACTTATCAGACGGGTGACGTGAAAAGTACCACGACGACCATCCCGTTCGTGAAGAACAATAACTTCGATTATAAGTGGCTGGTCGGATGGATGGGAGATAACGCCGACATGGCGGCGGGGGTTGTTTTTATATTGATTGTGATTTTAATCGTGACCGCCGTGTCGAACAGCGCGAACCTGACCGATGGGCTGGATGGACTCGCGTCAGGCTCCTCGGCCGTCATCGGGGTGGCCTTAGGCGTGCTGGCTTACGTATCGGGGCGGGTTGACTTTGCTTCCTACCTGAATATCATGTACATCCCCGGGGGGGACGAGCTGACGGTCTTCGCGTCGGCGTTCGTGGGCGCGTGTGTCGGTTTCCTTTGGTACAACGCCTACCCGGCACAGGTGTTCATGGGCGACACGGGCAGCCTCACCTTGGGGGGTATTATCGGGGTGTTCGCGGTGTTAATCCGTAAGGAGCTACTGCTTCCTATCCTATGCGGTGTCTTTTTCGTGGAGGCATTGTCGGTCATTGCCCAAGTTACCTATTTCAAGTACACGAAGAGAAAATATGGCGAGGGGAAACGTATATTCAAGATGACGCCCCTGCACCATCACTACCAGAAGCCGGGCGATGGAAGCATCAATGCGATCGTGCAGAAACCAACGGCACCGCTAACGGAGCCCAAGATCGTGACCCGCTTTTGGCTGGTCGGCATGATATTGGTCGTTATCGCGTTAGCTACCCTTAAAATGAGGTAGGGGTTAAAACAGTAGCTGGCTGCCATTTATAATAAGTACAAACCGTAAAACTGCAAGTGTCTACCTTATATATAATGAGATAAGTAATCGGGTTATCCTTTACATGAGGCAGTAAGCATGTGATAAGTAAGCAGGAGGTGACTATATGAGTAACAGGAGGTTCGTGGTGTTGGGTGGCGGCGAGAGCGGAGTGGGTGCAGCTCTCCTCGCGAAGGAGAAAGGATTCGAGGTGTTCCTGTCGGATTTCGGCACGCTGCAGGACGAACATCGAGAGACGCTGCAACTGCACGGGATCGAGTTCGAGGAGGGAAGGCATACCGAGGCACTTATCCTTCAAGCCGGCGAGGTGGTGAAGAGTCCAGGGATTCCCGATTCGGCACCCATCGTTCGTGCAATTCGGGAGCAGGGCATACCGGTGATTTCCGAAATCGAGTTCGCAAGCCGCTATACCGATGCCAAGATTATCTGCGTGACCGGGAGCAACGGGAAGAGCACCACCGCCAGCCTGATTCACCATATTCTAAAATCGGCGGGCCTCAACGTGGCCTTGGCGGGCAACATCGGCAAGAGCTTCGCCCGCCTGGTGGCCGAGAGGGAGTTTGACTACTACGTGCTGGAGTTGAGTAGTTTTCAGTTGGAGGGTGTGTACGACTTCAAGGCGGATATAGCGGTTTTGCTCAATATCACGCCCGATCACCTAGACCGGTATGGGAATGACCTGCAACGCTATATTGACGCCAAGATGCGCATCATCCGTAATCAAGAGGTAGGTGATGCGTTGATATACTGGATAGATGACCCCATCCTGAACCGGGAGATCGAGCGGCTAAAGCCAAAAGCGTCCCGCTACCCGTTCCGGGGTATGAAACCGTTAGGAACAACTAACCTGCTCGGGGTAAACAACCTGCACGAGCCAAATAGGTCGCTCGATCTGAAAGTACCGCTCGCGGGGTACGTCAACGATGGAAAACTATGGATTGAAGTAAAAGAGGAGAGGTTTGATATGGAATTGGAACTACTGGCCCTGGAGGGCATGCATAACGTGTACAACTCGTTGGCATCAGGCATCGTGGCAAAGCTCATGGATATCACGGATGAGCAGCTACGGGCCTCATTGTCGGATTTCAAGGGTATCCCGCACCGACTGGAGAATGTGGCCACAGTGAGGGGTGTGCAGTACGTGAATGATTCAAAGGCCACCAACGTCAACTCCTGCTGGTACGCGTTGCAGAGTACCCGCTCCAAGACGGTGCTGATTCTTGGGGGGAAAGATAAGGGCAACGACTATTCGGAGATCGAGGAGTTGGTACGCACCAAGGTGCGTGCACTGATTTTCCTGGGGAAGGATAACAGCCGATTACACGCGTTCTTCGATGGAAAAGTAGACACGATCGTCGATACCGATTCGATGAAAGAGGCGGTGGATGCCGCTTACGAGTTGGCCCAAAAGGGAGATACAGTACTGCTGTCGCCCTGCTGCGCAAGCTTCGACCTGTTCAAGAATTACGAGGACCGGGGAGACCAGTTCAAGGAGCATGTTCGGCGACTGTAACTCCTCGCCTGAATGGCGGGATCAAGTAGAAATTGAACCATCACAAAGCAAATTAGGCGAAGGGAAACAAGGCATTCGACGGATCTACTTCCCAAGGGCAAACTAAAAACGACGAAAAGGGAAAAGTAACATGTTGCAAGATAACGATAAACAGAACGATGCATATCCACCTAACGATGGCTACCCCTTTCTGAGTGGTTTGGGTCAATCGCCTTTTGACCCGTACGAAAGGGTGAGTGAAATGCGTGAAGAGGTTTCCAAGGTGGGATCCTCACTGGCCGATTACACGCGTAAGGTATTCAAGGGCGATAAGGTCATCTGGACCATATTCATTATCCTGTGCGTTATCTCGCTCGTGGAGATATTCAGCGCGACCAGCACCATCGTCTACCGTCAACAGAACCAATGGGGTCCCATCCTTCGCCACACGATGTTCTTGATCGCCGGGGTGGGGATAATTCTGCTCATCCACAATATTCCCTACCGCTACTTTTCTTCGCTTATTTTCTTGCTTCTGGCCTCCATCGTGCTACTGATCATGACCTTTTTCGTCGGAGAAAGTGTGAACCAGGCCGATAGGTGGCTTACGTTCATGGGCATCACCTTTCAGCCCTCTGAGATAGCCAAAATATCGCTGATGGGAACCATCGCTTTCCTGTTAAGCAAGCAGAACGGCGAGAACGATGGGCTGCTCTTTAAATGGATGATCGGGTTGATGGTCTTGGTATGTGGCATCATCGCCATGGATAACCTGTCGACCGGCTTGTTGCTGTTCGGGGTCTGCTACCTGCTGATGTTTATCGGGAACGTGAAGATCGTGCGGTTGCTCAAGGTGGCGGGGGCGGGAATTGCCTTCGTGCTGCTCCTCGTGTTGTTACTGAACGTGATTCCCGAGAAGTGGGTCGAATCAGGTCCGCTGGACAGGCTGGGTACATGGCAAAGCCGCATCACCCATTTCGGGGATGCACGAGAGATGTCGGAAGAGGAGTACTATACCATTACCGATGATAACTATCAGGTAGCACATGCCAAGATCGCCATTGCCAACGGGGGGGTGTTTGGGGTCTTCCCAGGGAACAGCACCGAACGGGATTTCCTTCCGCAGGCCTACTCCGACTTTATCTACGCGATTATTATCGAGGAGATGGGGCTTATCGGGGGTGTATTCGTGCTGTTGCTATACGTGATTATCCTTATTCGATCGGGGATGATTGCCCGAAAGACCGAGAAGCTCTTTCCCAAGTACCTGGTGCTGGGATCGGCGTTGATGCTCTCCATACAGGCGTTTATTAACATGGCAGTTGCGGTCAACTTGATCCCGGTGACGGGCCAGCCCTTACCGTTGGTGAGTCGAGGGGGTACCTCCACCCTAATCACTTGTGCTTATTTCGGTTTAATCCTGAGCGCCGATCGGTTTGGTATCGGGAAAAAGAGCGAGGAGGAGGGCGATACGGCGCTCAGTGATGAGTTTCACGAGGCACATCGTGGAGAGGAACAGGAGGAGTGCTGGAAAGAGGGTTACGAGGAATATCGTGAGAGGGGAGACGGGGAGCCTTGGGACGAGGAGCGTTGGGACGGGGAACACGAGGAGCGCTGGGATCTGGGTCACGAGGAGCGCTGGGATCTGGGCCACGAGGAGCGTTGGGACGGGGACCAAGAGGAAGAGTGGAATCTGGCCCACGAGGAGTACCCAGATGATGATCACTAGGAAAAGGTGAGGTTTGAAATCATGAACCTGTAGTTTCGATTATCCCTGTTTATCGCCTACATTATCTTTGGCGTTAGGGTGGAGGAGAGGAAGTCTCGGATGTGAATATGCGCTATTCCTTCATAGCTGTTCTCGAATGAACGCTCACCCGAAACCACTACCTTGGTGTAGTTGTCGTTTATTTTAAGCAAGTTGCCAAATTCACGTGCCATTGTTTCCGGCCTGGAAAGTTCTACCGCCACTTGAACGTAAAGCGTTTCTCCCCCCCGGGTGCAGACAAAGTCGATCTCTTCGGTAGCCAACGTGCCTACCTTCACATCGTATCCGCAATATAGGAGGTGGTTGCATACCAGGTTTTCCAATCGTTTGCCACGGTCTTGTGGCTTGTATCCCGCGATCGCGTTTCGGATACCCATATTTTCGAAAAAAAACTTTTCACCTCGCTCAAACAGCCGTTTTCCCACGATGTCGTATCGTCCGATTTGGTGGACGACAAACGCTTCCGCTAACGAATTGGCATACTCCGATACTTGATTGGGAGATATATTTACCTTTTGACTCTTTAAGAAATCGCTAATGCTTTTCGAAGAGAAGAGGCTACCCACGTTGTTGGCTAAAAAGCGTATCAATTGCTCTAAAAAGGCGGTGTTCCGAATCCTCTTGCGTTCGATCACATCCCGTAAGACGATGGTAGAGTAGACGCTGCGAATGTACTCCATGATGATCGGCTCGTCCATGGGGAGATGGATTAAATAGGGCAGACCTCCAAAGCGCGTGTATTTTTCGAGTGATTCATCATTGTTGGAAAGGTGGTGAAAGTCAAGGAATTCAAGGTACGAGAGGCTATATATCCGAAACTCCACGTAACGACCTCCCAACTTGTTGGCCAAATCGCTTGAAAACATTTCGGAGTTGCTGCCCGTGATGTAGATGTCGTTGTTGTCGTTCAAGGCAAGCGAACGGATGGCAATGCTAAAATCATCGATTTCCTGTATCTCGTCCACAAATATGTAATTCCGTCTCTCGTTAACTAATCTTGCCGAGATGTAGTCGTGTAGCTCTTTGTACGAGGTTATATCAATAAACTCAATATCCTCTTTGTTGATGTAGATCACGTTTGCATGTTGTTCTTCCCTTTTAATCCGATCAATTAACTGGAAGAGGAGGTAGCTTTTGCCTACGCGACGATGACCTACCATTACCTTGACGATAGGAGTTCGCATGAAAGGGACTATTTTATCGATGTACGTCTGCCTTTGGTACAATATACTGGGTAATTTTGCCATAACGATATGAATTAAACTATAATTATAATTATAATAATACGATAAATACACGAATAATGTAAGTGTAATTACAATAACATGGCAAATATACGAATAATATAAATATGATTATAATAAATAAGTCCTTATTCTTTGTAAATTAGGAAGACAGCCGGTTTTTTGTGCATATTGGGTAGCTTCCCTTTCCACGCTTGAACGGTCCGGGTGACAAGGTACGCGTCGGGAAGCGAGAGGTTCATCGCGATGCATAGGCGCGTTTTTGGCTTGCACTGCCGCAGGATCTCTTCCGCCAGCTTCTGGTTGCGGTATGGCGTTTCAATAAATAGCTGTGTCTGATCGTCGCTATAGGCAAGCATTTCGAGCCGCTTTAGCTTTTTGGCCCGCTCGCCCGGGTCGATAGGGAGGTAACCATGAAAGGCGAAGCTTTGCCCGTTGAAGCCGGAACCCATCAGGGCCATTAGGAGGGAGGAGGGACCGACCAGCGGGATCACCTGGTATCCCTCCCGTTGCGCGATGGCCACCACGTCGGCACCGGGATCGGCCACGGCGGGGCAACCCGCCTCGGAGAGTACCCCCATGCTTTCGCCTGTAGTCAAGGGTTTTAGGAAGCTCGCGATTTGATGGGGATTGGTATGCTTGTTCAGCTCGAAGAAGGTGAGCCCATCGATATCGATGCTCGGGTCGCACCGCTTCAAAAAGCGGCGGGCCGTTCGCGTGTTCTCCACGATAAAGTACTTCAGTCGTGACGCCACCTCGATATTATAGGGTGGAATAACCTTGCTCACCGGGGTGTCGCCCAGCAAAGTTGGAATCAGGTATAACGCGGGTTTATCCATATTAAATCTGTTAGAGACCGAAATGAATCAAGTCGGACAGGGAGTCAATCCTAATTTTTCCAATGAACGACTGCACGAGGTTCACATCGGCCAACACGAAGAAGGTCACGGCGATGTAAACTAGGCCGTATATCCCCCCGGTGATGTGTGCCGAGTGGTTGATCCCTCCCGTCTGCTTTCGATCCAGCGCGAGCGATATCAGCAGGAAAATGATGCCGAAAAGGAACGCTGGAAGGTAGATCGGGATAAAAAGGATGCCCATAAAGTTCATTGGGTTGATCAGCATGTACGCGAAGATGATCGCGGAGACGGCCCCGGAGGCGCCTAAACCGAAGTAGGACGTGTTCTCCCGATGCTTGACGTAGGTAGGGAGAATGGAGACCAAGAGGGCGGAGAGGTAGAGCAGGATAAAGCAGAGGGAACCCGCGGTTTCGCCGAGGGTTGACCTGCATATCCGCTCGATGTCCATGCCGAAGAAGTATAGCGTGAACATGTTGAAGATGAGGTGGGCGTAATCGGCGTGCAGCACCCCGTAGCTGAACAGCCGGTACCACTCGCCTTGCTTTACCGACGGGGGGTGGAAGATGAGCCTCTCCGTCAGCGCGTGGTCTTTGAACGCCCGGATGGAGATGAGCACCGTTATGGCAATGATGATCGCGGTAATCATATGAATATTTCTTTCGTCAAGTTGGTGTGCGCATCATCGATGAACGCCACCTGATGAGTGATAATCAGATGGAGATCTTTGCTTAAGGGAAGCATGTTGCCCGGCAGCAGCCTTCCTATCGCACACGACAAAAGTACATGAAAAAACCGCTTTCTACAAACGCCTACGTTCAAAATTGGGAAAATCCTTGTACCTTTGTAGGTATAACAAACATGTTGGTTTAAACGTGTAGACGATGAGACTGCCTCTTGACTTTATCGGGTCAATGGAGACCTACCTGGGTGATGAGATTCGACCTTTTTTGGTTGCCCTAGAAGGTGAACCGGTAGTGAGCATCCGTCTGAACCCCGTTAAGACGAATCCTGATGCCAAGTTCCTTGTTCCGACCGAACCGGTGCCCTGGTCGCGGTGGGGGCATTACTTGGACGAGCGCATCCCCTTCACGTTTGACCCCCTGCTTCACGCGGGAGTTTACTATGTGCAGGAGGCCTCCTCCATGTTCGTGGAGCACGTGGTCAGGGAACTGCTCACCGAGCCTATGGTCTGCCTCGACCTGTGCGCCGCCCCGGGTGGCAAGTCGCTTGCCCTGTTGTCGGCCCTGCCGGCCGGTAGCCTCCTAGTGGCCAACGAGGTGCTTCGGCAGCGGGCGAACGTGTTGGCCGAAACGTTGATCAAGCAGGGTCATCCCCACGTGATGGTCACCAACAACAGTGCCGCCGATTTCGGTCGATTGTCTCATACTTTCGACCTGGTACTGGTGGATGCTCCCTGTTCGGGTGAAGGGATGTTTCGAAAAGATGAGATGGCCGTGGCGGAGTGGTCGCACGATAACGTGTCTCGGTGTGGCGAGCGGCAAAAAAGCATCTTGAACGATGTCTGGCCGGCACTTAAGCCGGGGGGGTTCCTATTGTACAGCACCTGCACCTTTAACGTGATTGAAAACGAGCGGGTGGTGCTTGAGCTGGCACGTACGACCGGTGCCCGGTTCATCCAAGTGGAAACCGAGGCAGGGTGGGGCGTCGCCCCGTCGTTTGACGAGCGAACACCCGGTTACCGCTTTTTCCCCCATCGATCCAGGGGGGAGGGGCTCTCCCTTTTCATCTTGCAGAAGCCTGGGGGAGAACTGCAGCTCAGAGAAGAGCAACAGTATGGGGAGGTGTTGTCTTCCGTTAGAGAGTCGTCTTCTGCAGGGAGCCTTCCCAACGTGGGTGATGGTGAGCTAGGTATAATGTGCGGACATCGTAGGGACGGCAAGAGAAGGTATGACATGGGAAACGACGTGATGGGGAGTGGTATTGCAGGGAGAAGAATTTCAGGAAAGAGTTACCAAAAGAAAGACAACAAGGGGCAATCTTGTTTTTTGAAAGAACCGTCGGCCTTTAGCCCGTTCCTTCGATATCCCGATGCATTTCGTTTTTTACAATGTGGAGACCGGGTGTTCGCGCTGCCCGCTGAGCATGCCGAAACAATGGCCGACTTGGCAGAAAGGTTGAAGGTGGTAACCATGGGTATCGAAATCCCGTCGCATGCTTTGGCATTGAGTAGGGAGCTACATCCCGAGGCCTTCCCCCGGGTTCCTGTGACCTACCCCCAGGCGATCGCTTACCTCCGGAAGGAGGCAATCGTGCTTCCTACCGCACCCAAGGGTATACTGCTGTTAACGTACGAGGGTGAGCCGATTGGCTTCGCGAAGAACGTGGGCAACCGGGCGAACAACCTGTACCCCGCCGCGTGGCGGATACGTAGCAGCTACCTGCCGGAACAGGTCCCACGAGTGATTGATCTTCGTTCCTAAAGTCCTATATACTTTGTTTTTTTATTTTACGGTTTCCCAAGCTGTTCGTTAAAAAGGTTTCTCTAATTTTCGCTTTCTAACTTTTATCCATTTAAACCTATGCTTCCTATTCAATCCCGACAATCGCTCACCTACCTGTTCGTCAGCCTGGCGCTGCTGGTGGCGCTGTTGTCATTGCTTTTGTCGAATCGTTTGGTGAGCGATTTGGCGGTGGAGGAAAGAGAAAAGATGGAGGTGTGGGCGCTGGCTACCGAAACCTTGGTGTCAGAATCGATGGCAGAAGATGGCGACATGGATATGTCGTTGGTGCTTCGTGTGCTGGAAGGGAACACGACCATCCCCTTGATCCTGTATGACAAAACGAGCGGGGAGGTGGTGTCGTCGCGCAACTTAAAAGTTCCCGAAAAGGATGCAGAAGCATTTTTGATGCGGGAGATGATGCGGTTCGAGCGTAAGCACCGCCCCATCGAACTGCAGGAGATGAACCAGCTGCTCTACTATGATGACTCCTTTTTGCTCAAGAAGTTGCAGCTATTCCCTTACCTTCAGTTGCTGGTTATTACCTTATTTGTTGCCCTCGCGTTTCTCGCGCTCAACCGCTCCCGCCGTGCGGAGCAGAACCGAGTCTGGGTGGGACTTTCGAAAGAGACGGCCCATCAGCTAGGTACGCCTATCTCTTCGCTGATGGCGTGGCTGGAGTACCTGAAGCTAAAGGAGGTGGACCCGGTATTGCTGTCTGAAATCGATAAGGATGTGGAGCGGCTGCAGATAATCGCGGAGCGTTTCTCGAAAGTTGGTTCCACCTCGGGGTTGGCTCAAGCTGACTTGAGGGAAGCACTTCGGAACGCGATAAGCTACATGGAGCAACGGGTCTCCAAAGAGGTGACCTTTGAACTGGAGTTGCCCTCGGAACCGATGGTGGTCAACCTGAACGGGTCGCTTTTTGATTGGGTTATCGAAAACCTTACTAAAAACGGGGTGGACGCCATGCAGGGACAGGGAGTTATTATTTACACGATCTTGGAAAAGGGACGGTTTGTTTTTTTAGATGTTACTGATACCGGGAAAGGATTATCGAAATCGCAGTTCAAGGCGATTTTTCTGCCTGGCTACACCACTAAGGAGAGAGGGTGGGGTCTGGGGCTCTCGCTCGTGAAGCGGATCGTGGAAGAGAACCACGGCGGCAAAATCTTCGTGAGACGGTCGGAACCGGGTAAAGGAACCACGTTCCGGATCCGGTTACCCAAAAACTGAGGTGTACAAGTAGCTTAGCCGCCCGGTCGCTCTGTCATTTGGCGGTTCGCTTGTCCAGTTGCTCGGTTGTACGACTGCTCAGCCACTCAGCCATTGAGAGGCTTACTTGCCCAGCCATTTGCTTGGCCGTTCACCAGTTTTACCTGCACGTTTTTGGCTTTCGCGTACTTTTGCAGGAGCTCCGTCGCGTACTCCGCGGCCTCTATCAGTCCATCCTTGCCCGAGTAGCCGTTGATAAGCATCAACAGGCGGGTGGTCTGGGCAGTAATTTTAGTGCGCTCTTCGTCGCTCGTGGGGGTGCCGATACCCCCCACCGCGTCGCGGTAGACCGGTAGTCCCTCGATGTTGAGGAGGCCCCGACCGATTGCCTCGAACCGCTCGCCCGCCTTGCCCACGCCAAGGGTTAAGTCACCCTGGATGGTGTCATCATCAAATCCGCCGATGGAGTAACCGGTTTTCAAGGAGAGCAGGTTAATCAAGTCCACCAGGGTGCCTATCTGGTAGAGCGGTTGCCCCTTGAGGATGCGCCTGCACAATGCCTCGCCAGCCGGTCGGTACCGGTTGGGATCTTTACCCAACATTTTGTACACTTGTCGCGTCGCGTGGATGGGCGGCCGTTTTTTAATCTTTTCCATCGTGTAGCTATTGGTGAAGCGCGTGGTAAACGCGTTGATCTCCTCCCATAGTTCGGCACTGTAGGGGGAGTTAGTCACTTCACAGCCAACCGCGGCCACGTGTAGAACCGGGCACGCTTGTTTTATCTTTTCGCTAAGTGCAATGTTCCGTAGTTCCATATTCTGCAAAAATAGTCAAAAAACGGGGAATAAATTTGTGAAAGTCTCATGCAATCCCTATATTTGCGTGGATTTTTGTTTTCATATGGCCGAGGAACATGATAAACTGCTTGTCGATTTGGAAGTGCGTGTGAAGCAAGTGATGTTTCTATGCGACTCCCTGAAAGATGAGAATGACCGGCTACAATCGGAGATTCTATCGAAGCAGCAACAGGTTGATGCGGCGGTGAGCGACTTGCGCCAGTTGAAAGCGAAATATGATGGTTTAAAGACTGCCAGAACCATCACGGCGGCATCGGTCGACGTGGAGGTGGCCAGGGATAAACTATCGAAATTGGTGCGGGAAGTAGACAAATGCATAAATTTATT
>DUPB01000221.1 GCA_012838585.1 Bacteroidales bacterium | reverse complement strand
GGTGAAGCTGGATATCTTGCTGAACGGTGAACCGGTAGACGCGCTCTCCACGCTGACGCATGCCGACAACGCGCAGAGCTTCGGACGACGCATGTGCGAGAAGCTGAAAGAGTTGATCCCTCGCCAGCAGTTCGATATCGCTATCCAGGCGGCTATCGGGGCCAAAATCATCGCCAGGGAGACGGTGAAAGCGCTTCGCAAAGACGTGACGGCCAAGTGTTACGGGGGAGATATCTCGCGGAAACGCAAGTTGCTGGAGAAGCAGAAAGAGGGCAAGAAGCGGATGAAACAGGTGGGCAACGTGGAGGTGCCGCAAAAGGCGTTCCTCGCGGTGCTAAAGCTGGATTAATTAGCTATCCCTAAATGTATATCGTTGCATGCGTTCGGTATTGACCGTAACCAGTATGACTGAAAACGGTCTGTCAGAAGATGAAAACGCCTAAACAATACGATTCAATCAAAATAACCGACTATGAAAGCAAAATTTTTTCTTATCACGCTGCTCCTCCTCGGGGGAGTAACGCTGGCCAACGCGCAATACGTGGATCAGAAGCGAATCGGCGAGCTGGATACCGAGTACATCCGGGTGTGGTCTGACTCGGGTCCCTTGCTCAGCTCCAAGATCACGGTGAGGGTCGACTATGGCCAGGGGGGACGTATATCTCAAATATCTGATGATCGCCGTCGCCCCATATCGTTTAACGGCATGATTGCCGTGCTTAACCTGTTGAGCAAGGAGGGGTACGAGTTAATCGAGGTAGTTAGGGATTCAAAGGATGAGACCGAGATTTTCTACTTGAAACGTAAGCCTGGATTTATCCCTCCAAAGGAATCCACCGAAGGGAACTAACAAATTAACCTTTATAGTTTCCTAACGTGATATTTGTTGTCTTCTAAGGGAACCAGCGAAGGGAACTAACCGAATCATTTCCGGCTCTCCAGGTATCGGATGAGCACCTCACTTTTTTCTTTCTCCAGTTTGAGCTGCTCGATATTGAGCAGGAGGGTAGAGAGCTCGTACGACTCACCGATGCCCCGCTTCGCACCGCGGGTCAAGGTGGTCGTTACCGTTCGGTTACCGATAAAATGCAGGGTAAGCGGTTGATCCTGCATGGTATGTATAAATTGGGCCAACCCGCTCGCGTCATCGCCAATGTAGCGCACGATCTCGTAGGAGCGGACGGATGTGTTAAAACGGTAGTTCATCCCATCGGCGGTAACTGGCCCGGTCTCCGCGAAGGTGCCGTCTTTCGCGGTTACTTTCACACGGTTATGTTTCACGCTTGAGGAGCCCAGGATGCTTTCGATGAAAAGCGCTCCCTTTTCACGTACGCCGGCACGCAAGCCATCCCTATCCAAAGAAGCACTGTGTGGGTACGCCTTGGAGAAGTATTCACCGAACTCCTGGTAACGATCGTCGCGAATATAGTCGAACTTCGTGAGCATCGCTTTGAGCTCATCATACTGCACGCGCAGCATGGAGTCGCAGAAGAGGATGTTCCTGCGATTTTCGGCCAAGCGCACCTCCTGCATCAAGGAGAACCCGGCGTTGATCTCATCAAAAGCTTTGGGAAAAACCAGCTTTATGCTGTCAATCTTTAACTTGGCTAAGGCGTAGTTGCCCTCTTCATAAGCAATTCTCGCTTCCGAAAGGTACTCCTTCGCCCCACGGTTTTTCCCGGAACAGGAGAGAAACAGTAAGGCAAAAACGAACAATATCGTGGTTTGTACAGAAAAACGCATGACTGAAATCGCCTATTTAAAACCCATACTCCATGACAAAATTACAAATATATTCCTCATAAAATCGCTTTTGAGGTACAATTATTGTAATTTTGCAATTAGTAACAGATAAAATGCGCTTCCAACGAGGAATTCAGCATAGAAGATGTGAAAATGGATATATCGCGAGACGAGATAATACAATATTTGGACAAACCCATCTTTAGGGTGATCGGTGAAGCGGCCGACGAGCTGAAGGTAGCCTGTTACCTGATAGGGGGGGCGGTTCGTGACTTCTTCCTTTACCGACCTTCTACCGACCTGGATATCGTGGCGGTGGGAAGCGGTATTGAATTGGCGGAGCGGGTGGCCGAAAAAATGGGCGAGAAGAGGGGCAGGAAAATTCCCGTCCAGCTCTTTAGGACGTTTGGCACGGCTCAACTGAAACAGGGCGGCTACGAGATTGAGTTCGTGGGTGCCAGGAAGGAGTCTTATCGGCACGACTCCCGTAAGCCGTTGGTGGAGGACGGTACGCTGGAGGAGGACCAGGAACGGAGGGACTTCACGATTAACGCCATGGCGTTCTGCCTTAACCAGGAGAGATACGGCGAGCTGCTCGACCCGTTTAACGGGCTGCAGGACTTGCAGGAGCTCATTATCCGCACCCCCAGGGAACCGGGCATCACCTTTAGCGACGACCCCCTGCGCATGATGCGCGCCATACGGTTCGCCTCGCAACTGGGTTTCGATATCCACCCCGACACGTTCGACGCCATCCGGGATAACCGGGAGCGGATAGAGATCGTTTCGATGGAGCGGGTAACGGACGAGTTGAACAAGATAATCCTGTCGCCCAAGCCTTCTATCGGCTTCGTGCTGCTGGACAAGACGGGGCTGCTGGAGATCATCTTCCCGGAGCTCTACGCGCTGAAAGGGGCGGAGACCAAAGATGGGGTGGGCCATAAGGACAACTTCTACCACACGCTGGCCGTGCTGGACAACATCGCCAAGAAGAGCGACGACCTCTGGCTTCGCTGGGCGGCAATACTGCACGATATAGGGAAACCGGCCACCAAGCGGTGGGATCCCCGGCTGGGCTGGACCTTCCACAACCATAACTACGTGGGTGAGAAGATGGTGCCGAAGATTTTCAGGCGCCTGAAGCTGCCGCTGAACGACAAGATGAAGTACACCCGGAAGATGGTTTCGCTGCACATGCGGCCCATGCAACTGGTGGAGGAGGAGGTGACCGACT
>DUPB01000220.1 GCA_012838585.1 Bacteroidales bacterium | reverse complement strand
TCTCGTACGCCTCCTGCTGGTTGGCTGGCTCCAGTACCGGGATCATCGCGAACTTCCCGTACACGCGGCTATCTTGTTCGTTCTGCGACGAGTGCATGGAGGGGTCGTCTGCCACCACGATGGTGAGTCCCCCGTGCACGCCCGTGATGGACGCGTTCATGAAGGGGTCCGCCGCCACGTTGAGTCCCACGTGCTTCATGCAGACCAGGCTCCTTTTTCCCGCGTACGACATGCCCAGCGCCGCCTCCAGGGCGGTCTTCTCGTTGGTGCTCCAGGCTGAGCGCACCGCTTTTCCCTGGTCTCGTTGGGCCCGTTGTATAAACTCGGTGATCTCGGTGGAGGGGGTTCCGGGGTACGCGTACACCCCTGAAATCCCGGCGTCTAACGCCCCTTGCGCGATTGCCTCGGCACCCAGCAATAGTTTTGTCATAAAATCAGGTCTTCTAAATCACTAAAACGAGCAACCCGTTAACCTGAAAAGCTTAACGGGTTGCAAGTCAGTTTTGTTGCCAGTTGCTCATCGCGTTGGTCTTTCCCTAACGCGGAGCTTTTTCCCGACGGTTTCCCGTGGCTACACGTTTTCGCTTAGGGTTTAGCGGCGACCGCCCCTTGGTCCCCTGGGCCTTTCGGGCCTTTCGGACCTTTCGGACCTTTCGGGCCTTGATGATTCCTCTCTTGGCCTTTCGGGTTTCGGGAACAGTACTTTCCTCGAGAGCTTGAATTTACCGCTCCTGGGGTCGATATCGATCAGTTTCACCTCGATCTTGTCGCCCTCGGCGAAGCCCGCGTCCTCGATCTGTTCCAGTCGTTTCCATTCTATCTCGGAGATGTGCAGCAGCCCATCTTTACCCGGAAGGAACTCGCAGAAGAGGCCGTACGGCATGACCGACCGGACCGTTGCCTCGTACACCTCGCCCACCTCGGGCACGGCCACGATACCCCGGATTTTGGCCAGGGCCGCGTCGATGGATGCCTTGTCGCTGGAGGATATCTCTACCCGCCCAATGTTGTCGATCTCGTCGATGGCGATGACGGTGCCGGTCTCCTCCTGGATGCTCTGGATGATCTTGCCACCCGGCCCGATCACGGCGCCGATGTAATCTTTCGGTATCTCGATCACCTCGATGCGCGGCGCGTGCGGCTTGAGGTCTGCCCTCGGTTCGGACATCGTCTCCATCATCTTATCCATGATATGTTCTCTGCCCTCTTTGGCTTGCGCCAGGGCTTTCCGCAGTATCTCGTACGAGAGGCCATCCACCTTGATGTCCATCTGTACGGCGGTAATCCCCTCTCGGGTGCCGCACACCTTGAAGTCCATGTCGCCCAGGTGGTCTTCGTCACCCAGGATATCTGACAGCACCGCGTAGTTTTGTCCCTTGTTTTCCGATATGAGGCCCATCGCGATGCCGCTCACCGGCCTTTTGATGGTTACCCCGGCATCCATCAGCGCGAGCGTTCCCGCGCAGACGGTGGCCATGGACGATGACCCGTTCGACTCCAGTATATCCGACACCACCCGCACCACGTAGGGGTAGTCCTCGGGCAGCATCCGCTTGAGCGCCCTGTGCGCCAGGTTCCCGTGACCAACTTCTCGTCGGCTGGTGCCCCTTTGCGGCCGGGCCTCTCCCGTGGAGAAGGGTGGGAAATTATAATGCAGCAGGAAGCGGTCGTACCCGTGTACCAGCGCGTCGTCCACGATCTTCTCGTCGAGCTTGGTGCCCAGCGTGACCGTGGTGAGCGATTGCGTTTCGCCGCGGGTAAAGAGTGCCGCGCCGTGTGGTCCCGGTATGAAGTCCACCTCGCACCATATAGGTCGTATTTCGGTGGTTTCGCGGCCATCCAGCCGTTTCCCCTCGTCCAGGATGCAACGTCGCATCGCCTCTTTCTCCACCTCGTGGTAGTAGCGTGCCACCATCGCCGCTTTCTCTTCGCGCTCCTCTTCGGGAATCGTCTCCAGGAAGTCGGTCTTGATCGCTTCAAATGCCTCACCGCGCTCCTTCTTGTTGGTGTTGCATGCCGTAACCACGTCGTACGCGCGTTGGTAGCACTCCTTCCACACCCGTTTCTTAAGCTCCTCGTCGTTCTCCTCGTGGCAATACTCCCGCTTCACCGTTTTTCCTGCCATCTCGGCCAGTTCCAGTTGTGCCTGGCATTGTACTTTGATCGCCTCGTGCGCGAACTGGATCGCCTCCAGCAGGTCGTCTTCCTGCACCTCGTTCATCTCGCCTTCCACCATCATGATGTTGTCGATGGTGGCACCCACCATGATATCCATGTCAGCCTCCTCCAGCTCCTTAAAGGTGGGGTTCAGCATCAGTTTACCGTTGACGCGTGCCACGCGCACCTCCGATACCGGCCCGTTGAACGGCACGTCGGAGACCGCCAGCGCGGCCGAGGCGGCCAGTCCCGCCAGCGCGTCGGGCATATCCTCCCCGTTGGAGGAGAAGAGGATCACGTTCACGAACACGTCGGCGTGGTAATCATCCGGGAAGAGCGGCCTCAGCGCGCGGTCCACGAGGCGACTGGTCAGTATCTCGTTGTCACCCGGTCTCCCTTCGCGTTTCATGAACCCACCCGGGAATCTCCCGGACGAGGCAAATTTCTCCCTGTATTCTACTTGTAATGGCATGAAGTCAGTACCCGGGGTGGCCTCTTTCGCGGCGCAAACGGTTGCCAGCAGCATGGTGTCGCCCATTACGACTGTCACTGCCCCGTCGGCTTGTTTCGCCAATTTCCCCGTTTCCAGCGTGATCACGCGCCCGTCTGGCAGCTCGATCCGCTTGCTAATTGGATGTGTCATAAAATTTTATCTAATATATCTGTAAAAATCCCCCAAAGTTACACAAAGTTTTGGTTTCTTGGTGCATCGGGGAGATTAAATAACATGAAAAGGAATGACGCTCGCGGATGCGATTCCTTTTCGCGCTAAAAGCTATTGATTTGATTTGAATGTTTTAAATGAGGTTTTTAGGTATTACACGTTTTCTGAAAAAGTTCTTGTTTTAACTATTAAGCACCCTTTGCCATATTGGTTTAGCTTGTTCCTAAGCGCAACTTTTTTGCTACTGTGGTATTTAGGACTGGGAGTTTTAGAAGTAATTACACGAGCATCAACTTTAGAAATATTTACGCGTCCGTTTATTACCCTTTCATCTAAGCTGCTGTTTATTTGCTCGATTGCTCTATCGACATCGCTTCCTTTGAGCTCGATAAAAATGAGCCTGTCGTCAGCTTTTATCTTGCCGTTTTGGTCTTTTTCGAATATGTAAATTGCATAATCACACCTCTTTGATTCGGTTTTTCTATCGGGGTCATCGGTGTGATATTGGGCTATCTGTTTTGAATCTACGTTAATGGCTTCATAACGTTTGCCTTTTTCCTGTAGAGAAACCGTTCTCCTCCTGTCGCACACGAAGTAATCTGTATGTATTTCGATGAAGTGTTTTGCTATATCCATGATTACAAGCCGCTGGTTTGCTCGATTTCGAATAGTTCGTCAAATTCGTCGTTAATCGTGCCGGAGATATCGTCGATTTCTTCTGCCTTAAGCATGGGAATCTCGGTAGACATCAAATCCTCTAAAACACCCATGTTGGTCAGTTTCCAGGCGGCTACATCTTCCTTGTTCACCCACAAGCTTTCGGGTAATACCCTGCTGACCTCTTTTGGATGTTGCTTGGCCACTTCCGCGCCAAAAATGAGGTTGTTCAGCGTTGTAAGTATATATGGACTGTGGGTAGTGATGAATACGGTATGCGGGCGGCGTGTTGACTTTAGTAACTCTATTAAGCTTCTTATTAACTCATATTGAGAAGTGGGGTACAGGTTGAGTTCGGGTTCTTCTATAAAGAAAGCGGTAGAGCTTGCAATCCACATGTCTTTTACGATAGAATTATACCTGTCTTGAAATTTTTGATTGGGGAAAATCATTCGGTTTCTTACTTCGTATGGTAGAGTTGTTATGTCTTCATGTGTTTTAAAGATTTGCTGGTTTCTCATATTATGGGCAACTCTCTCTTCCTTGGTTAATTCAGTTTCATACAAGTGATTCATTAGCACTGTGCCAAGTTTGGCGTAGCGTTCGTTATCATCGATACCATTTTCTTCGCGGTAGAGTGTTTTTTGATAGAAATCATCAGCATAGTATTTGATTAGCGCTTGCAGGGGGGCTAAAGTTTGCAAACCACTTGAAGCGTTTTGCAACAAAATGTCTTTGCCATCAGCTGTAATGATATGGTCTGACCTGTTCGTTTGATTGAAGTAGTACTGAGTTGCGCCCACCATAGGCACCGGACTTTCACTTGTGTGATGTCTCCGTACTCTTTCCCAGTCTGCCAGGTAGCTGCGCGTGTTGTTATTCGCTAACTTCACCTCGAACCAATTGGGTATCACGGCGACAATATTCCGCTCGGCGGGGATGTAGAGCGTTTTCCGTCGTTTATACCCCCATCGGTTCTCGTTCCAGCGGAAAGAGAACTTTCCATTTTCGTACTTGAAAGAGAGGGCATCGGACGAAAAAGAGATGAACGTGTTTTCATTGATGAAACCTGTCAGCTGGTGAAAAATCACCAGGTTTTCGATGAAGTAGCCATCCTCCTCGAAGGATTCAGGGGTTTGCATGGTGGAAATCTCTTTCTCTACCCAAGAGCAGTAGCAGGCTATTTTGGCTATGGTGCTTTTCCCGATTCCTTGCTGTCCTATCAAGATGTTTACACGGTTGAGCGTTATCGTTACCTCTTTTTCGATAGGCCCCACGTTTCTTATCGTAATTGTTCTATTCATCGTTTAGCGGGTGAGTAAAGATATAACAAAGATAATAACTTTTTCGTGAATGCAAAGTCTTAGCGTTTCTTACTTTCTGGCGGCTGCGATCGTCACCCCTTTTCACGTGAAGTCTCCATTTTTTCGTTACAACCCGCTGAAATCGACCCCTTCGAAGACGAGGGTGGGAACGCGGAGCGACGAGTTGGGCCGCGGGTCGTTCCCCGTTTCCACGAGCTTGTTCCACAGGTCAATCATGTTGCCGGTGACGTTCATCTCGGCGAGCGGCGTGGTGAGCGTGCCGTTCTCCACGAGGAACCCCTCGATCCCGTACGAGAAGTCGCCGGTTGAGCTGTTGCAGTTCCCACCGTTAAAGCCGGTGACGAGGATGGCGCGGTTCAGGTCGGCCACCAGCCCGTGGAGATCCTTCTCCCCGTTTTCCATCAGCAGCACCGACGGTCCCGAGATGGTAGGCTCGGTGTCCATCTTCTTCGCGTTATAAGTGTCGATGTAGTAGGTTTTCAGCACCCCCTGGTGGAACACCACCCGGCGCTCGGTGGCCACCCCTTCGCCATCGAAGTAGCGCGCACCCGGCGCGCCCGTCAGGTGCGGCTCATCCACCAGCGTGAACTTGTCACTCCCCACCTTCTGTCCCAGCTTGTCCAGCAGGAACGAGTTCTTCTGCTGCAGGGCCGACCCCGCGATGGCGCTCAGCAAGGGGCTCAGCAGCCGTGCCGAGTTCATCGGGTCCACCACCATGGTGTACTTCCCCGATTGGGTTTTCCGTTGCCCTATCTTCCGCAGGGTACGCTCCAGCGCTTTTGTTCCAATCCCCTCGCGGATGAGCTTGTCGAGGTAGAGCGACGATTCGTACCAGTAGGAGGAGGGCCGTGCCTCCCCTTCGCCCCTCACCGCCACGCTGGCCGCGAGCGAGCACCAGGAGTTGGCTGTTTCGCCCTCGAAGCCGTTGCTGGTGATCAGGTAGCTCAAGCTGTCGCCATCGCCGTACGACGACTCTACCGAGATGATCCGCGGGTCTTTCCCCATCGCCTCCTCGGCCACGGCCCGTGCCATCGCCACCTTCTCGTCGGGGTGCAGGGCACCCACCTTCGGGTCCATTAGTTGCAAGTCGGGTTTACCCCCCTTGTAGTAGCGTGCCTCGTCCGGTAGCACCCGCGCCTCGTCTTTCGCCAGGTAGCGGGTCGCCTCGATGCCGTTCGCGATGAACCGCTCCAGCTCCCCCTTCTCCAGCCGGTTGGTGGAGTAGGTACCGTAGCGGTCGTCCACGTAGAGGAAGAGGCTCATCCGGCTCTGCGTCGACTGTTGCAGCTTGTCCATCTTCGCGTCGCGCAACTCGAACGACGCGTTAGATCCCTGGTTGAGCGACACCTTTGCCGCCTGGCAGCCGTTTTTCAGCGCCTGCTCCATTGCCCACCGGGCCAGTTCTTTATATTCGTTGGCTATCATTGTTTCGTTCCGTTTGTTTTATTCTCCCCATCCAAGTCAATTCTCCCCGTCCGCGTTAACCTTCCCCGTTCACGTCAATTCTTCGCGTTCGCGTCAACTCTCCCCGCCCACGGTGAGCTTGCTCACCAGTGCCGACGGCATCCCGCAGGGCACCGGGCAGGACTGCCCGTTCTTGCCGCAGGTCCAGCTCCCGTTGTCAATCGCGTCGTTATCGGCCACCATGGTGATGTCTGCCAGCGCCTTGGGTCCGTTCCCGATGATGTTCACGTCCTTGATGGGCCGGGTGAGCTTCCCGTTCTCGATGAGGTAGCCCGACTTCACGAAGAAGGTGAAGTCTCCCGCCCCTATCTGCACCTGCCCGTTGGTGAAGTTATCCACGAAGATACCGTTCTTGACCGAGGCGATGATATCCGCCTCCTTCACGTTTCCCGCCTCCATGTAGGTGGCCCTCATGCGCGGCATGGGCGCGTGGCGGAACGATTCGCGCCGGCCGTTCCCGGTCGATGGGAGCCCGTAGTGTCGCGCGCTCACCCGGTCGTGCAGGAAGCTGTTAAGCACCCCCTCCCTGACGATATAGGTTTTTTGACCGGGCGTACCATCGTCGTCCACGTTCACCGATCCCCTGTTAAAGGGGATGGTGCCGTCGTCCACCACGTGGATATGCTCGTTGCAAATCTTCTTGTTCAGCTGGTCGGAGAAGATGGAGACGTTCTTCCGGTTAAAGTCGGCCTCGAACGCGTGGCCGATCGCCTCGTGCAGCAGTATGCCCGAGCCGCCCGCGCCCATCACCACCGGCATCTCGCCCCCCTTGGGCTTGATGGCCTGGAACAGGATGGCCGTCCGCTCCACCGCCTCCCGGGCGATGAGTTCCACCACGTCGCGTGTCAGGAACTCGAACCCTTGCCGGTAGGCTCGCGCGGCGTGGCCGTTCTCGAACCTCCCGTTCTCCTCCATGATGCAGAGCGCGACCAGCGTCACCATGGGGCGGTAGTCGTAGTAGCTTACCCCCTCGGAGTTGCAGAACAGCACGTGCGACGTGCTGTCGTTCAGCCACGCCGACACCTTCTGCACCCGCTTGTCGAGCGCGAAGACGCGGTCGTTCAGCTTCTGCAGGTAGGGCGTCTTCTCTTTCAGTACCACCTCCTCCCACGGGGTTGTCACGGGGTAGTAGTTGGTTGTCAGCCGCTTCTCGGTCAGCGCCACCGGGTTGACCGTGGCGCCCCCCTCGGCGATCCGCGCCGCCGTGCGCGCCGCGTTCACCATCTCGCTGAGCGTCACGTTCTCGATGTACGCGTAGCCCGTCTGGTCGCCCTTGAGCACCCGCACCCCCATCCCGAAGTCGATGTTGGAGTGGCTCCGGTTCACCGCGCCATCCTGCAGCGACACGCTGTTGCTGAAGGTGTGTTCAAAGAAGAGGTCGGCGTAATCGCCCCCCTTCTCCAGCGCCGCGGCCATCGTCTTGCGGAGGTCGCCCTCGGTCACCCCGAAGTGCTCCATGGCGGCCGCGACACCCCCTTTGTTCCCCGTTTCCGGCACTGCCAAAGTAGCCGCTTCGACTTTCGTCCCGGGCAGGGCCGATGCCAGCGTGGGCGCGGCTACCGCGCCGGCTAATGCCAGGCTGCCCGTCCTGATGAATTTTCGTCTGTCCATAGTCACGTGGCTAGAAAAAAACCTTTCCCGATGTTCCCAATGCTCCCGGGGTTGGATTAATGCCCCTGGGTTAATGCTCCAAGGTTCCAAGGTGGAACTACCGGTGTAATAAACAAGAGGTATCGCGAAGGTAAAGAATTATCGGGTGCAGTCCAACGCATTGATATTTTTTGTATGTTTGTAGTATAGAATACACGATAATAAGATTTTAAATGAAACGGGCATGTAAAAGCGAGTTCCATACACTGAAATGTAAAAGAATAAAATAATCGTATGAATAACCGTAAAGTTATAGCAACCATTGATGTGTCTCGTCCTTCCGGGCGGAAGATCGTGCAAGATTTGCAAAGGAGAAGAGCCGTCAAGCTTGAATATCCCTTACCTGAAGATACTTCCGATGAGTGGCACGATTGGGAAGAGGTACATGAAAAAGGGTTAGATAAGCTGAGTGAATTGTACAACACTGATATTCGTGAAATCGCGGTCAAAAACAATGTGAAATTCGAATAAAATGTATCGCGTAAAGCTATCCGCCGAAGCTGTTAAGGATATTGATGAATACATAGGCCATATCCACTACACCTATGATGCTCCCCTTACAGCCATCAAGCATTACGCGGGACTAACAAAAGCTATCAATAGCCTTCGCCGTTTCCCTTCCAGGCACTCCATACAGACGGGAGCCTCTTTTTTTCGTTACGGGGTGAATGTACGTCGAATTAACTATAAAAAAATGGCTATCATATACACGGTATCGGGTGATACGGTATATATTCATCGGGTTGTTCCAAGTAGCCTGATTACAAGCATTTAGGACTGCCCGTCCTGATGAATTTTCGTCTGTCCATAGTCACGTGGTTAGAAAAGGTAAAAAGTTTCAACTAAACATCTCCATGAGCACCGACTTGACCGATTCGATTTCTGACGGCCTCAGGTGTCCCATGTAAGTGCTAATCCGTGCCTTATCGATTGTTCTAATTTGGTCAAGGGCGATGCTCCCCTGTTTGCCTCCCACGGCACAGTTAACCCGGAAAGGGTAATCTTTAATCGTCGAAGTAAGCGGGGCGATGATAATCGTTCGTAGATGTTCGTTCAACTCGTTTGGGCTGACTACAACGCCGGGTCTCTTTTTGGCGATCTCGCTGCCTATCGTGGGGTCTAATGAAACCCAGAAGATGTCGTATTGGTTTATTTCTCGTCCCATGTCCACCCGTTTACATTTTCATCATCGAACAGGTCGCCCATCAATAGCGTATCGTCCTTGGATTGTGCCATCTGTTGGGCGGCCCCTGCCCACCC
This sequence comes from Bacteroidales bacterium, assembly GCA_012838585.1. Lineage (GTDB taxonomy): Bacteria > Bacteroidota > Bacteroidia > Bacteroidales > Dysgonomonadaceae > Proteiniphilum. Next base: position 7,893 of record DUPB01000220.1, on the reverse strand, counting down.
TTGTCGGGGTACCGGTTTTATAGTAATGGCCCCATCGTCATCATACCCGATTTCGACGGCCGATTTTAGCGACAACTTGCATTTCCGCAATATCCTACTCGGGATGATAACCCCCCTACTGTTCCCTATTTGAATGATACTTGTTTTCATTGCTCGCCCATGTTATAACATTTCCGTGCACAAATATACGTATTAGCCACGAATATTATAACATTCCAGGGTTAACAAACATTAAAACAAGAAGGGACTAAATTCGGGATAAAGTTAAAAACACGAGGAATAATCACGAACCCCGTAATTTTATGTATATTTGCATTCTGATTGCATAAATGTATAAGTTATACCTGTAAACATGATTGAAAGAGAGCTTGCGCTTACCCTTAAAAAGCGGTTAAAGAAGTTTCCCATACTCACGCTTACCGGACCCCGTCAGTCGGGGAAAAGTACGTTACTTCGAAATTATTTCCCCGAATACGCGTATATTAACCTGGAGCGGCCAGACTATCGTCATTTGATCATGAATGATCCCGTTGGTTTTTTGAAGAGTCAGGAAAAGGGTGTTATTTTTGATGAGGCCCAGCGAGTGCCGGAGCTATTTAACTACTTGCAGGTGGTGTCTGACGAGCGAAACATAGCCGGTCAGTATATTTTATCCGGTTCGCAAAGTTTTTTGATGAACGAGCGTATATCTCAATCTCTGGCAGGCAGGACAAGTATAAACCACCTTTTCCCGTTTGACGTGTCGGAAATAGGGTTGCGAGAAACGGTTTTCGATACCATTTACACCGGCTTTTACCCTCGAATTTACGATTTCAACATCGAGCCGGGAGAGTTTTATCCCCCTTACATTCAAACCTACATAGAAAGGGATGTAAGAACGTTGAGATCGATTGAAAACCTAACCACTTTCACCCGGTTCCTTGCTTTGTGCGCGGGGCGTATCGGACAAATACTTAATCTTACCTCTTTAGCCAACGACGCGGGGGTATCCGTCAACACGGCAAAATCTTGGTTGTCGTTGTTAGAGGCTAGTTTCATCCTGTTTCGACTGCAACCGTACTACAAGAACTTCAACAAGCGGCTTGTTAAGTCGCCGAAACTATATTTTTGGGATACCGGGTTAGCCTGTTCGTTACTCGATATCCAGTCTGCTAAAATGGTTCAATCGCATTACTTGTACGGGTTCCTGTTTGAGAATCTCGTTATCGCCGAAATTGTTAAGCTACAATCGCATAAAGGATACAACAGGAAAAAAACCTATTACTGGCGTGACAACAACGGGGTTGAAGTAGACTGCATATTGGAGGGTGCTGACGGGAAGTTACACCTGGTTGAAATTAAAGGTGGCGCGACCATCAATACCGATTACATGAAAAACCTTACCTCTTTTCCTGTCAGGGGGTTGGGAGTTGAAAAACATGTTATATACACTGGGGACAAATCTTTAACGATGGGCGATGTAGAGATAACCGGCTGGAACGGGCTAATCAAGCTGCTTGCTCAACTGTCCGAAAAGTAACAAGCCGCTTACCACCCCAAGGCAGAAGCATCGGGGCAAGGGGAAACGCTTACGTGTACACGCGTGGCGCGACCTATTGAATGTAAACCCTCGCGTTCGAGCTCTTCAGCTTCAGTTGCAGCGGGGAGACCTTCTCGATGATGAAGGTGGCTCTCACCTCTTTGTTATCCTCTACCTCGCTTAATACGCCGTAATCGATCACCTTGAGCTGCACCTCGTCGCCCACCTTCGCGCTTGCCGGCAGGTGCGCGATGAACAGGCGTTGCTCGTAAGGCGTTCCCATCTTCTGGCAGAGCCACTGCCCCTTGTCGGAGCGGGCTATCAGCTTGGGCGCCAGTCGCTGGCTGGTGCCATCGTAAACGCCGGTGGCAGAGAGTGACGGTATCTCCTCCTTTTTCTCCTCGACCGTCACGGCCAGTTGTGCCGTTTTGTCGCCCGAGGTGATGGCGATATTCGCCGTCCCTTTGCTCACGCCGGTGATGGTGAGCACTTTCCCCTGTAGAGTCACGGTCGCCACCGCGGTCTTGCTGCTGGCGGCCTCGTAGGTGCCCGTTCCCCCACCCAGGGTAACGGTAGCTGTTTCTCCCACCTTTACCACCACGCTTTTCGCGGAGAGGGTAATCGGGTCGGTGGGTTTCTCCTCCTCGCAGCCCGCGAAGGGAATCAGCAAGAGCGACGAGAGGATAATATAGATGGGGTGAATTCCTCGTTTCATATTAAAGCCCTTCATGTTTTATCTGATTTACTTGGTTTGTCTGATTTACTTGGTTTGTCTGAATCGCTTGGTTTGTCTGAATCCTTGATTCGTCTGATTCTTTGATTGATCGGGTCTGTTTTATCTACTGTTTTCGGCGATTACCTGTTAGCGTCATCGCTTCAATTCTTTTTGACCTCGTAATTCAGCGTCCACTTCTCTCCATTTTCCAGTTCCAGGTCGATGGAAAGTTTTCCACTCACTTTCAGCTTATCGCCTATCGCTTTTGCCTCGTTGTTCACGGATATCGTTTTCACGGGGCTTTCCGCGTCCTTGATATGGAGCGTGATCTCCTCGTTTTCGCGCAGCGTTTCGCGGCCGATGTAGAGGTGCGGGATCAGGAAGTTCCCTTCCGACAGTTTCACCGTGGTCACCTCGATGGTTACCGGCTCCGACTCTAGGTCGTCCTTCACGGTTACCAGGGTGAAGGTGTAGGCGGTACCCGGTAGTAGCTTGCCAACCATCACGCTGTCGGCGTTGGCCACCTCGATGGTTTTATCACCGTAGCGGACGCGGTAGGTCTGTCCCTCGACGCGGGTCCATTTCAGGACAACCTCGCGTTGATAGGTCTGGGCGGCTTTCAGCCCGGCCGGCTTGTCCGGTTTCGGCTTCTTCACCGTCACGGCGCACTCCGCGTACTTACCGCTACCGTCGTTCGCGGCGGCTTTAACGGTGGCCGTTCCCGCCTTCACCGCGGTCACCACCCCCGTGTTGGTTACCGTGGCCACGGCCGGGTCGCTGCTGCTCCAGGTGAGCGACGGGTCGGTCGCGTCATCGGGAGCCACCGTCGCGGTGAGCGTGGCGGACTGCCCCTCCTCGAGGGTCAGCGTGGTATTATTTAGCGTCACCGAGGTGACCGGTATCACCTTCTTATTCACCGTCACGGCGCACTCCGCGTACTTGCCGCTACCATCTTTCGCGGCGGCCTTAACGGTGGTCGTACCCTCTTTGTACGCGGTCACCACCCCCTGGTCGCTAACCGAGGCGACAGACGGGTTGCTGCTGCTCCAGGCGAGCGACGGGTTGGTCGCGTTACCGGGCGCCACCGTCGCGACGAGCGATGCGGATGCCCCCTCCTCGAGGGTCAGCGTGGTATTATCGAGCGTCACCGAGGTGACCGGTATCACCTTCGGTGTTACCGTCACGGCGCACTCCGCGTACTTGCCACTGCCGTCGTTCGCGGCAGCCTTAACGGTGGTCGTCCCTACCGTCAGCGCGGTTACCACCCCCTCGTCGTCCACCGTGGCCACGTCCGGGTCGCTGCTGCTCCAGGTGAGCGACGGGTCTGTCGCGTTACTGGGCCTCACCCTCGCGGTGAGCGGGGCGGATGTCCCCTCCTCGAGGCTCAGCGTGGATTTATCGAGCGACACCGAGGTAACGGGAATCACCTTCTTTTTCACGGTCACGGTGCACTCCCCGTACTTGCCGCTCTCGTCCTTCGCGGTGGCCTTGATGGTGGTCGTCCCCGCTTTCAGCGCGGTCACCACCCCCACCTGGTTCACCGTGGCGACGGCCGGGTCACTGCTTGTCCAGGTGAGCGACTTGTCGGTCGCGTCATCGGGTGCCACCGTCGCTTTAAGCATCGTGGATTGCCCCTCCTCCAGGGTCAGCGTGGTATTATCTAATGTCACCGAGGTGACGAGGATTATCTTCGGGTTCACCGTCACGGTACACTCATCGTACTTGCCGCTATCATCTTTCGCGGTAGCTTTAACAACGGCCGTTCCCGCCTTCACCGCGGTCACCACCCCGGCATCGTTCACCGTGGCGATGGCCGGGTTGCTGCTGCTCCAGGTGAGCGACGGGTCGGTGGCATCGTCCGGCAACACCGTCGCGATGAGCGACTCTGACTGCCCCTCCACGAGGGTCATTTCGTGCTTGTTAAGCGTCACCGAGGTGACGGGAACCGGTTTCGGGGTCACCGTCACGGCGCACTCCGCGTACTTGCCGCTGTCGTCGTTCGCGGTGGCACGGATGGTGGTCGTCCCCGCCGTCAGCGCGGTCACCACCCCCTGGTCGTCCACCGTGGCCACGGTCGGGTCACTGCTTGTCCAGGTGAGCGACTTGTCGGTCGCGTTATCGGGCAGTACCGTCGCGACGAGCGTGGCGGTCTGTTCCTCCTCCAGCGTCAGCGTGGTTTTATCTAACGTCACCGAGGTGACGGGAACCGGTTTCGGGGTTACCGTCACGGTGCACTCCCCGTACTTGCCGCTGTCGTCGTTCGCGGTGGCACGGATGGTGGTCGTCCCCGCCGTCAGCGCGGTCACCACCCCCTCGTCGTTCACCGAGGCGATGGCCGGGTTGCTACTGCTCCATGTGAGCGACGGGTCGGTCGCGTTATCGGGTGCCACCGTCGCGACGAGCGTGGCGGTCTGCTCCTCCTCCAGCGTCAACGTGGTTTTATCTAACGTCACCGAGGTGACCGGGATTACCTCCTCTTTGACCGTCACGACGCACTCCGCGTACTTGCCGCTGGCATCATTCGCGGTGGCCTTAACGGTGGTCGTGCCTGCCGTCAGTGCTGTCACCACACCAGCCTGGTTCACCGAAGCGACGGCCGGGTTGCTGCTGCTCCAGGTGAGCGACTTGTCAGTCGCGTTATCGGGTGTCACCGTCGCGATAAGCGAAGCGGATGCCCCCTCCAGGAGGGTCAGCGTGGTTTTGTTTAACGTCACGGCAGTGACGGGTACCTGCGGTGGCACCCCTTCCTGAACCGTCACGGTGCACTCCCCGTACTTGCCGCTGTCGTCATTCGCGGTGGCCTTAACAATGGTCGTCCCCGCCGTCAGCGCGGTCACCACCCCCGCGTCGTTCACCGTGGCCACGGCCGGGTTACTGCTGCTCCAGGTGAGCGATTTATCTGAAGCATCCGCGGGCATCACCGTGGCGTTGAGCGATGCGGACTGCCCCTCCTCCAGGGTCAGCGTGGTTTTATCTAATGTCACGGAGGTAACCGGGATCACCGGCGGTATATACTCTTCGACCGTCAGGGTACACTCCGCGTAATGGCCGCTACCGTCATTCGCGGTCGCCCGAATGGTGGTGGTTCCCATTTCAAGCGCGGATATCATGCCCGCGGCGTTCACGGAGGCTACAGCTGGGTTGCTGCTTGTCCAGTTGAGCGACGGGTCGGTCGCGTTGTCCGGCAGCACCGTAGCGGTGAGCAAAACTATATCTCCCTCTTTCAGGGTCAACTCTGTCTGATCGAGCGTCACCCCGGTGACCAGAATTGGCTCTACCACCGTCACGACGCACTCATCGTACTTGTCGCTGCCGTCTTTCGCGGTGGCCCGGATGGTGGTCGTGCCAATCGTCAGCGCGGTCACCTCCCCCGCTTGGTTCACCGTGGCCGCGGTCGGGTTGCTGCTTGTCCAGGTGAGCGACTTGTCGGTCGCGTTATGGGGCAGCACGGTCGCGGTGAGCATCTCGCTCCCGCCCTCCACTAGGGTCATCTCGTTTTTGTTGAGCGTCACCGAGGTGACGGGAATCACCGGTGGCACGTTCTCTTCCACCGTCACGGTACACTCATCGTATTTTCCACTACCATCTTTCGCGGTGGCTTTAACGATGGTCGTGCCAGTCGTCAGCGCGGTCACCTCTCCCGATTGGTTCACCGTGGCCACGGCCGGGTTGCTGCTTGTCCAGTTGAGCGACTTGTTCGTCGCGTTGTCCGGTAGCACGGTCGCGGTGAGCGTCACGGACTGTCCCTCCTCGAGGGTCAGCGTGGTATTATCGAGCGTCACGGAGCTGACGAGAACCTCGTCCTCCTCGGGGGGTGTTCCCCCAGCGTTTCTAATGCAGCGCAACGGCAAGGCCTCCCCCCGGGCCGCGTTACGAAGCGTATTCGGGGTGGTTTCCCCGAACGATGCCACGTGTACTCTCGACGCCACATCGCTTGTTCTTCTCTTTGACCAGTAACGCCCGGTTAGCGTTCCCGAGCTAATCACCTCGGCGGTAAACTTTTCACGTGCGTGGTGTAGCGAGAACTCGCGGACCGCCACGTTGGGTGCATTCCACTGGTCGGTCCAGTTAGATACTTGCGTGATTGTGGCGCTACCGGCAGCGCGAGCCGTTATTTTCCAATAGGTGTCCATCTTCTCGTACCTGAAGGCGGTGGCGAAGTTGGTCCCCTTCATTTTCACCGCGTAGATAAGCCCCGGGCTCTTCATGTAGTAATCCGCGGTAGTAGATGTGTTATATACCCCGTCAGGGTAGTAGACGGTTTCCACAACGTTGTATTTCCTATCGTCTGAACTCAGGGTTACCGTGGGCAAGATAGAGGTCCACTCGGCGTTGTGGGGGAGGTGGTACCCCTCGGGGCATGGGTCGCCCTCCAAGCTGATGTTCGAGCCTTGGTAGGCCGCTTTCGTTGCCCCATCCTCGATAGCCTCGGCGGTTTTTTGTACGGCAAGGTGCCAATCCGATGTCTCACTGAGGGGATGTGCATTCAAGAAGAACCAATCATTGTCCGTAGCGTGAGCCGTTTGGATGAAGGTGGTACCCCACACGACCGGGGTCAGTATGGTGGGCTGTTTTGATGACTTCTCCACGTTGCCCGAGTTGGGGAGGGGCACGTTTCGTCCAAACTGGTATAGTTTCCCGGAGGTAACTCCTTGAGGGTTTGAAGTGGAGAATTGGTTTACGCCGTCCAGGTTATGGGTGGCAAAGCGTTTCAAGGGGTTGATGTATGCCTGTGCTGCCGCGTTCAGCGTGAAAAACAAGCAGAGGAGCACCCCAAGTAGATGTTTTTTTCTCATGAGTTTTAGGATTTACGTGATAACGATCTATTAAGCATGTAACGAGTCATACGGATGAACAAGTTAATTATCAAAGGTAGTAAAAAGGGAGAATCTACAGGTATCAATTAACAATTTTAACTTTTATCACCCGTTTCACCTTATCCAAGATTTTGAACAAGCGGGGCGGCATCACGTGTAGTTGTTTATGAAATCTGCGGGAGATAAAATAGCTATATCGCGAAAGGGAAATATCTGTCAAATTTTTTACGAAACAGCACTTCTGAAAATTCAGTATAAGTAGCCTCCGAAGCTATTAAATGTCCTAATGCTGTCGCATGATTCAAAGCTTCCCTGCTCGTTGAATTAGATAGTAAAAAAGCACTAATCAACGTGTTGGTATCAAAAACAAAATATTTTTCACGCATCCTATTGAAGAATTTCACGGAGAATTTCTTCCGTTAATCCCCTCTCTTCCATCGACTTGCCTAACTCGTCTAAATAGCGAAGAAATTCTTCTCGGGTTTCAGATAACTCTTCGGCTAGTTTTATATTTATACTTTGAGATATCTTTTGCTTCCTTTCTTTGGAGGAAACCCGCCATTTTTTGGCAATATCGCTATCTACTTCCAGTACAATACGTTCAGTCATAATTCTCTATTTAGTTATTTGTACACAATTTAGCTTTTTCCCATCAATATCTCAATGATTACATTGTCCTTATAAGGACACTTATCACTTCAAAGATACTGTTTTTCCTTGAAAGCAACAAGGGGTTAACTGTTTTAACGTGGGGAGTAGCAGTTGAGCAAACCGTCGGAAAAGGACGGAGTGAAACATCGTGATGATACCGAATTTGAAGCAGAAGTGCATGCCTACCGGCG
>DUPB01000219.1 GCA_012838585.1 Bacteroidales bacterium | reverse complement strand
CAATAACCCTTGCTTTACCCAACGAGTCAAATTGTTGGCGTTGAAACCGGGCTTTAACGCTTTAATTTGGTGTGTGCTTATACACCCGATCTCGATAAAATGATTTTGAAACTCCAAGAAGTTCATTTTATTTCTATTTTTCCACAAAAATAGTGATTTTTGGAAATATATCGTGCAAAAAGTTGTGTTTCCGTTATTTTTTCGATATACAACGCGTTTATTAGTCGTTTTCCATCAAAAAAGTGTCAATTTTATTCCGGCTATCTTGAATATTTCGTTCCCTAAAGCGCATTTTCAAATATTTTAATTTCTGTCCGCACGTTCATCATCACAATACCATCATCCAATACAAAAAGCGTAGGGGAAATATTCTACTTCACGTCAACAACCAGCACCCAATCTTTTTGTTGTTGATTGGGCGGTGTAAATATTTGTATCCCGCTGCTGAACTTTCCTTTTGCACGTGTGTACTTCCCTGTGACGGGATTGAACCACGACACACGTTTTCGGCCGTTGCTTAACCTGTTTAAGTCGATCTCTACCGGTTTTGGTTGCGGCAAATAGACCATGGCATACGTTGCTTTCCGGTTACGCGTGGCAATGATGACATCGCGATAATCGCTTCCCCGATCGGAAACCACCAGGCTGTTGTCCTCAACGCGGTTGAAATCGGGTCGCGAGAGCATCAAATCTTTGAGGTGATGGATATGGTTGGCAGCTTTTGCCGTCAATGCCCGTTGCCATCCAATAATGGTATCACCAATCCAAACGGGATCGTTACGGGTAGTATCCACGAACTGCCAAACCTGGTGATGCCCATATACCGCACCGCATCCCCCCGCGAAGACTCCCCTATACGTGCGGGCGCGCACATCGTAATCATCAAAATAGCCCCGTTCCGCTCGTGTCCATCTTCCATCCCACACGTTCACGGGATGATCCTCGTAACAGGGCTCCAAGTCCATCATCGGACGACGAGATTCTATTTTTAATCCTTCCCGAATTATTTCCCATGCCTTGATCGTCCGATTTCCGTGACTGCTTTGCAGTGCATGCATATCGAGCCAATTTTCATTAGGGAAAAAAGCGGTCGTTTCCGGCCAGCTGGGATGGTAGGTGATAAAAACATCGTTCTCGTAAACCTCTTCAATCGCGTTGGCCATGGCACGCCAAACCGGGCGATCGTCGTGATAACGTCCATCCCTTTCGTAGGTTCCCGGTCTGTCACCCCCTAATATCCAAACAATATTCCATTGATGTTTATACCTCTCTGCCAGTTTTCTGGCATAAGTATAAGCAGCTTCAGGATTGTTATTGAAAACCATGGGGCCGGCACCCCAATTGTAAGCGACCTTGTCGCCCCATGTCGGCAACAACCCGATGTACATCTCCCGTTTGGCTGCTTCTTGGATCACGAAGTCCACGTGATCCCAATAATCATACTCTTCTGCATCATTGGGATTGCTGCCCGGAGTGATTGCCCACTCCAAGGTTTCAAGGTCTTTGAATGGCACGTCGCCATACATGTTGGGTTGGCGCAACCCGTCGAGTTCTGCCAAGGCAACCGCCATAATCACGTTGAATTGCTGTTTTTGGCGGCTGTTCAGGTAATAAATGACCTCTTCACGGGTTAGCCGGTGAAAAAGTTCCCACGCGGTATCGCCCATCCAGAAAAACGGTTTACCGTTTTTTTTGGTCACAAGATAGGTTTTGGTAGCATCAACATCAATTTGAGCATACAAAAAGGAGGTCATTATCAGGGCTGTGACAAGCAAGGTGACTTTTCTCATGTTTTGTGGTTATTATAATGTTTACACCGAATCGTGTTGTCTCGATATAATATCAGCCATTAACAGCATTTTGAAACAGATAATCAAAAGTAATAGTTTTTCAGCAAATAACGACATCTATTTGACCCCGCCGTTTTTTCATCTATCTTTGTCTTCCGACATTAAAATGGAACTGTCAGTAGATATTGGTTCGAAATAATATTGGTTTAAAATAAAAGGTACAGCAATGAACAAATCATCCCTATTCATTTTTTTACTGGCAATAGTGGCTCTTTTTAACCACTGCACGGATAACAGTCGCTTAGGAGTCGAAGAAAATTCGCCGAAACCGCTATTCTCTTTCGCGTTTCTCACGGATGTCCACTTGAACAAAGATAACCGAGGCAATGGCAATGAAGGTCTCGCGAAAGCCCTTGCCGATGCAAAGGCGAAAGGGGTGGATTTCGTTATTTTTGGCGGTGACCTTGTCGATATCGATGGCATGAAGCCGGAGCAGGAAGCCACTGCCGACTCGCTTCTCGCGAGGTTCAAATCGATCGTGGAGAAGAGTGGTGTGCCGGCTCACTTCACCATCGGCAATCATGACAGGTATTACACCTTCAACGGCGAACCCGATCCCGCGGGATTCAAGATGTTCCAGAAACATTTGGGCGAAACCTACTACTCGTTCGACCACAAAGGTGTTCACTTTGTTATTCTCAACAGCGTTCAACGCGATGCCGAGCACACCTACTTCGTGAATGACGAACAGTTTTCATGGCTGGAAAATGATTTAAAAGGTATTGGAGAGAACATGCCACTCGTCGTGGCCACACACGTCCCGTTTCAGTCGCTCTACTACCCGGCCGTGGAGGGGAGGATAACCCCCACCGATATGTTCGATAACTTCAAGCAGGTGTGGGATTTGCTGCTCAACTACAACCTGAAAGCCATCCTTCAGGGGCATCAACACCTGCATGAGGAGCTGTTTGTAAAAGATACCTGGTTCCTCACCGGGGGTGCTGTCTCCGCAGGATGGTGGGGTGGCGAATTTCACCGTACCCAAGAGGGTTACATGCTGGTAAACGTGGATACCGATGGCAACTTCAGCTGGGAGTACGTGGATTACGGATGGGAAGTTAACCCGTAAAGGAAACCAGATGTGGAGCCATTATCGACTCGTGGAATACGGCTGGGAGGTGAATCAATAAATAAAGTACCGCCCCCCAAGTTTCCGAGCATGGTATCATCCATAAATGAGGAGGTAAACAGCAGCAAAACGCCTGTTCATATCAAATACCTTAGTTAAAATATCATTCAGCAAAGGTATTTAATAAAAAAAACCTTACCTTTGCGAAAATAGGCTAAGGTCGCTGTTATAGCAATCGAAAACCGTTAAAAAAGGCATTATGCTTTCATTGAATCGTTTAGCAAAAGCGTGCTGGTTATTCAGGTTGGGATTGCCAATCACCACATTAATCCTCGCTTTTGCTCTGTTCATTACATGCAGCACCAGTGGGTCGGGGGGATTGGGTTTTGTCAAAACCACGTGCGACTACCGTCAGAACCCGTCGCTGGTGGCCACGGGAGTCCCTTGCTTCGGATGGCAGCTACAGTCGGGGAGCGAGAGCCGGGGAACGCTCCAATCGGCCTATACCATCGAGGTGTATACCCAGGTCAATGGGAAAAGGGTGAAGGTATGGGATTCCGGGAAGGTAGCCTCCACGGCTAGCCAACGAATACCCTACAACGGCACGGAGGAGCTCCAGCCGGGAGAGGAATACACCTGGAGGGTAAAGGTATGGGACTCCAATAACACCGAATCACCCTGGAGCGACTGCGGCACCTTCCGTATAGCCCCCACCGACCTGGCAGAGACGGCCAAATGGATTGGGGCCATCGACAAGAAAAATGCCAACATCCCGGAAGGAAGGACCTACCACGGGTTCCCGATCAACTCCGAAGCGGGCCAACGGTGGCAGCAGACCCACCCGCTCTCCAAGCAGAGCATCTACCTGAGGAAAGAGGTGACCGTGGAGAAGAAAGTAGCCAACGCGGTCATCTACATTAGCGGGTTAGGTCACTACGAGTTGACGCTTAACGGGAAGAGATTAGGCGATGCCCAGTTCGATCCCCTATGGAGCGACTACGACAAAACCATCTACTACACCGCGTACGACGTAACCAAACAGCTGAAAAAGAAAAACGCGATCGGCGTGCTGCTCGGAAACGGCTTCTTCAATCAACAGGGCGGACGGTACGTGAAGATGCAGGTGAGCTTCGGTCCCCCCACCCTGCTGCTTAGGATGGATATCACCTATACCGATGGGACGAGAGAGGTGGTCTGCTCCGACGAAAGCTGGAAGTACGCCAACAGCCCGCTCACCTTCAACGATATGTACGGGGGAGAGGATTACGACGCCCAGCTGGAACAACCGGGATGGGACACGCCAAAGTTCGTCGATGCCGACTGGCAACCGGTCGTGGTGCAAACGCCCCCCGAAGGTCAACTGAAGCCGCAAACCACCGATCCCGTGAAAATAATGGAGACCTACGCGCCCCAATCGGTGGCCCTGAAGAGATCCGTGATTCAGGAGAAAGTGAACAACGTGCTCGTGTTCGACATGGGGCAGAACCTATCGGGCTTCCCCCGTGTAACCGTCAAAGGGAAAAAGGGCGACGTCATCCGGCTGACCGTGGCCGAGAACGTCCACGAGGATGGCACGGTAAACCAATCCCAATCGGGATCACCCTACTACTACACCTATACCCTGAAGGGGGGCGGTGAAGAAGTGTGGCAACCAAGGTTCACTTACTACGGCTACCGGTATATACAGGTCGAGGGAGCAAGACTCGAAAAAATGGAAAAAGTGACGGGTGACCGGAGCGAAAAGGGCGACCGGAGCGAAAAGGACGAACGGAGCAAAAAGAAAGAAGCAGGTGGAACGGATAACACGACAGAGACAGTCGCCCCGAACGAAACGGGGGGCTCACGTGAAACAGAGGATCCGCACGACCTCCCGGTGATAAAGAAAATGGAGTCCTGCTTCGTCTATAACTCCTCCGACCGAATCGGCCACTTCGAGTGCTCCAACCCGCTCTTTAACGATGCCTACCGCCTTATCATCAACGCCGTGAAAAGCAACATGCACGCGGTATTCACCGACTGCCCCCACCGCGAGAAATTAGGGTGGCTGGAGCAGGTGCATCTTAACGGGCCGGGACTTTTCTACAACTTCAACCTCACCACCTTCGCGCCCAAGATCATGCAGGACATACGGGACGCGCAACTCCCCAACGGGCTGGTACCCGATATCGCACCGGAGTACGTGATCTTCGTGGGAGGCTTCCGGGATTCACCCGAGTGGGGCAGTGCAGCGGTGATCCTCCCCTTCTTCTATTACCAGTTCTATGGCGATAACTCGCTGATCGTCGACTATTACGACGTGATGAAGGGGTACGTGGACTACCTCTCCACCACCGCGACCAACCATATCGTGTCACATGGGCTGGGCGACTGGTGCGACTACCGGGTAGACCAGCCGTACGGCGTTTCGCACAACACGCCGGTACCGCTCTCGGCCACGATGCACTACTACATGGTGGTGGACTACCTTGCGCAAGCCGCGGAGATAACGGGGAACCAAGAGGATCTTGACAAGTACACCGCGCTGAGGGAAGAGGTAAAAGCCGCGTTCAACAAGGAGTTCTTCAATGAGAAGACACTGGTCTACGGCACGGGAAGCCAGGCATCGTACGCGATGCCGCTCTTCGCCGGAATCGTGGAACCGCAACACAGGGAAGCGGCATTGAACAACCTGGTGAAAGCGATCGAGGAGAACGGGTACCGCCTCTCCACGGGGGACGTGGGCAACCGGTACCTGTTTCAAACGTTGGCCGACAACGGGCTCAACGAGGTGATGTACCGGATGCATAACCATCGGGAGGTGCCCGGGTACGGCTTCCAGCTGCAGTTTGGAGCCACCACCCTGACCGAACTGTGGGACCCGAGGGCAGGTGCCTCGTGGAACCATTTCATGATGGGACAGATACTGGAGTGGTTCCATAAATCACTCGCGGGAATCAGGTTCGACAACGTGGTTACAACTGAGACGGCGAAAAGTGGCACGCCAACGGACGGCGAGGAGCAAGGGGAAATGGCAACGGCTACTACCACAAACGGCGACACGGAAGCAGACGTGACATGCAGTAGTCATGTTCAACAACTGGTGATCGCGCCACAGGTGGTGGGCGACCTCACCCACGTGAGCGCTTCGCATGAAACGCTAAGCGGAACAGTCACGGTAGAGTGGCGCGTAGAGGGGGATCAATTCACCCTCGACCTGTCGCTGCCCTTCAACTGCCAGGCGAAGGTGCACCTCCCGGGCGAAGAGGAGTACGAGGTCGTCCAAAGCGGAAGCTACACGTTCCAAAAGAAACTGTAATGATGAAACGGGTTATGACACAACTACAACTATTATTGGTAGCCATCGTCGGGTCGATATGTTTACCGGCGAACCTGTCAGCCAGGCAAGCCGAGAAGGTATTGACGAACCTTTCAGTCCGACAGACCGAAAGGGTATCGGAAAACCTCACAACGCGACAAAGCGACAAGGCGTCAATAACCCTGCCAGCGCAACAAACGCCCCCTAAGGAGTTCTTCCTCTACCCCGAAAAAACGGAAACCATCCCGGAAGAACATATCCGGGACGGTGCCGGGAACCTCATCGTTGCCAAGGTGACAAACCCCACGCTCACCGCGTTCATGCCCTCGGGCGGTAACACGAACAGGGCGGCCGTGATCATCTGCCCCGGTGGCGGGTACACCAACCTGCACATTCAACGGGAAGGATATAAAGTAGCCGAGGCCTTTAGCGAACAGGGAATGGCCGCGTTTGTCCTCAAGTACCGGCTGCCCGACGAAGGAATCGTGCAGGATAAGGCGTACGCAGCGCTAAAAGATGCGCAGCGCGCCATCCAGCTTGTCCGTGAAAACGCGGGCGACTGGGGAATCGACCCGGGCAAGATTGGCATCATGGGCTTCTCTGCCGGGGGACACCTGGCCGCTACCGCCGGGGTGCACCACGATGCCAAGCTCATTGACAACGAAAGGGAGATTAGCCTCAGGCCCGACTTCATGATCTTGATCTACCCGGTCATCAGCTTCGATGACAAGGTGGGACACGTGGGCTCGAAGAGACGACTTATCGGGGATCAACCGGAAGAGAGAGAGGTAGCCTTCTTCTCCAACGAGCTACACGTGAACAGCCAGACACCCAAAAGCATCCTCTTTCACGCGGGCGATGACACGCTCGTCCCCGTGGAGAACAGCTTGCTGTTTTATAAAGGGCTGAAAGAGCATAACGTGCCCACCGAGCTGCACGTCTACTCGAAAGGAGAACATGGCTTTTTAGCCATACCCGCTTTCACAGAGTGGTTCAGTCGCTGTATCGCGTGGATGAAAGCTGAAAATATATACTAATTTTTTTGGACTATCTATAACAAACGAAAATGGAAATGAAAATCGTATGAAACCGACATGTTTTAAGGTAATCATTCAATACGGAAGTGGTTACTTTAAAACATCTACAGTTCCATACACTGAACAATTAAAAACAATTCGTATGAAAAGACTGTATGTTTTACTACCTGTTCTGTTGTTTATCATCGGATCGGTATCCGCGCAACAGGGCATGGTGAAAGGACGAGTCATCGAGCAAGAGACCGGGGAACCGCTACCGGGAGTAAGTATCTTGATCGAGAATTCGACCCGAGGAGTTACGACCGACATCGACGGGACCTTCGAGATCAGGGCCGTTTCAACGGACAAGCTGACCTTCTCATTCATGGGGATGGAATCGCAAACCATCGAGGTGAAAGATCAAACGTTCATTGAGGTGGAGATGCGGCAACTAGCCAGCCTGCTAGAAGAGGTGACGATCGTGGCATTCGGTAAACAGAAAAAAGAGAGCGTGATTGGATCTATCAGCACCGTGAATCCCAAAGAGCTGAAGGCGCCCACGAGCAACCTCACCACGGCGCTGGCCGGGAAGATGGCGGGCGTGATCGCCTACCAGCGAAGCGGGGAGCCGGGTCAGGATAATGCCGACTTCTTCGTCCGCGGTATCACGACGTTCGGCACCAACACCAACCCGTTGATATTGATTGACGGCGTGGAGCTTACCTCAACCGACCTGGCCCGACTGCGGCCTGACGACATCGAGAGCTTCTCCATCCTGAAAGACGCCACGGCAACCGCCCTCTACGGGGCAAGGGGTGCTAACGGTGTTGTCTTGGTAACCACGAAGCAGGGGGTAGAAGGCCCCGCGAAAATCTCGTTCCGCTTCGAGAACTCTCTCTCCGCGCCAACGCAGACCATTGAGATGGCCGACCCCGTGACCTTCATGAAGATGCATAACGAGGCGATCCTCACGCGGGATCCCCTTGGGGTTATCCTCTACACGCAAGAGAAGATTGAGATGACGGAAGCTGGGAAATTCCCGCTTATCTACCCCGCTAACGACTGGAAGAAAATGCTGTTCAAAGATTACACCATGAACCAGCGGGCCAACCTGAACGTGAGCGGAGGGGGCGAGATCGCCCGTTACTACGTCGCCGGCTCTTTCAACCGAGACAACGGTATCCTGATGGTAGACAAGCGCAACAACTTCAACAACAACATCGCGATCAACAACTACGACCTGCGTTCAAACGTCAACATCAACATCACCAAGCTTACCGAGCTGATCGTGCGCTTAAGCGCCAACTTCGAGGAGTACAAGGGTCCTCTGCGCGGGGGTGCCGACATGTACAACTTGATGATCCATTCCAACCCGGTACTCTTCCCCGCCTACTACCCGGCGGATGATAAGTTCCAGTACGCGAAGCATATCCTGTTCGGCAACCACAACAACAGCAAAATCAACCCCTACGCGGAAATGGTTCGGGGGTACAAGGAGCGGTCTCGCTCGCAGATCCTGGCCCAGCTGGAGTTACACCAGGACCTGAAGTTCATCACCGAAGGGTTAACCGCCAGGGCCATGATGAATGTCAGCCGCCTGTCGCAATTTGGCGTGAACAGGGCCTACACCCCGTTCTACTATGAAATCAGCAGCTACAACCGACTCACCGGGAACTACAAGTTGCATGAAACCCGTATCGGGACAGAATATTTGGGATATTGGGAGTTGCCGGGCGAAAGGGAGCAGGGCTCCTCGTTTTATTTTGAAGGAAGCTTGAACCACGCGCGGGAGTTTGGCAAGCACAGCGTGAGCAGCCTGTTGGTACTGCAAGCCCGGCAAAGCTTGAACGCCAACGCGGGCTCACTACAGCTGTCGCTGCCCTACAGGAACCTGGGTTTGTCAGGACGTGCCACTTACGCATATGACTCCCGCTATTTCCTCGAATTCAACTTCGGGTACAACGGGAGCGAACGGTTTGACAAGAACAACCGCTTTGGCTTTTTCCCATCGGCAGGGGCAGCTTGGCTTATTTCTAACGAGCGGTTCTGGGAAAACATTAAGCCGGTGGTCAACAACTTGAAACTTCGCTACTCCTACGGTTTAATCGGTAACGACCAGATTGGCTCCGCGTACGACCGGTTCTTCTACCTCTCGGAGGTGAACATGGACGATGGCGGAAGAGGGGCCGTTTTTGGTCAGGAATACAACACCAGATACAACGGCATTAGCATTCTACGCTATTCCAACCCCTACATCTCTTGGGAAAAATCATACAAGCAAAACTTCGCCCTCGAAATAGGCATGTGGGATGAGTTAAGCGTTATCGCGGAGTACTTCACCGAAAAGCGGGCCAACATCCTGATGAGCAGGGCAAGTATCCCCAACACCATGGGGTTAACCGCTACCCCGAGGGCCAACGTGGGCGAAGCATCGGGTAAAGGGGTGGATGTGATGCTGGAATACCAAAAAATATGGAATAAAGACTTTTGGAGCTCGGCACGCGCCAACTTCACCTACGCCACCAGTCAGTATGAGGTGTATGAAGAGCCGGAATACAAGGAGCCTTGGCGCTCCAGGGTGGGCTACTCGCTACACCAGGCAAGGGGATACATCGCCGAAAGGCTATTCGTGGATGATGAAGAGGCCGCCAGCTCGCCACCGCAATACATTGGCACCAGCGTGTACGGCGGAGGAGACATCAAGTACTTAGACGTGAACCGCGACGGGAGAATTACCGAAGCCGATATGGTGCCCATCGGGCATCCCACGGTTCCTGAAATCGTGTATGGATTCGGGGTCTCAACGGGATTCAAAGGGTTCGACTGCTCCCTCTTCTTCCAGGGAGCTGCTCGGCAGTCGTTCTGGATTAACGCCGGTGGGACAGCCCCCTTCATCAATGATGCCCAGATTCTCAAGGCGTACGCCGACAGCTACTGGTCCGAGGAGAATCAAGACATTTACGCGCTGTGGCCCAGGTTGACCACCTACTGGAACTCCAACAACTTCGCGACCAGCACCTGGTTCATGCGCGACGGCAGCTTCCTCCGCCTCAAGCAGGTAGAGATTGGCTATACCATTCCCCAACGATTTACCGAAAAGATAAAAATGAACAACCTCCGGTTTTACGTGAGTGGAACCAACCTGTTCGTCCTCAGTAAATTTAAAATGTGGGACGTGGAGATGGCCGGAAACGGGTTGGGATACCCCAACCAAAGGGTGATCAACTTCGGACTCAACTTATCATTCAACTAATTAAGGAGAAGCAATATGAAAAATATGAAAAAATTTAATATTATACTGTGTGCCATCCTACTGAGTGTAAGCGCCTGCAGCGACTGGTTGGACGTGGTCCCCGACGGGGTAGCCACCCTCGACATGGCGTTCAACTCTCGGACACAAGCCCTTAAGTACCTCTCCACCTGCTACTCGTACATGCCCAAAAACGGGGGGTCAGGCGACCCCGCCACCTTGGGAGGAGACGATATATGGACTAGAAATACAACCCATTTCTCCAACCGCTTTTATCTTGGTGGACTCGACATCAGCGAGGGGAGGCAAAATGCCACCAACCCCGTGTTAGCACGATGGGGAGGCATGTATCAAGCCTTACGCGTATGCAACACCTTCCTGGAAAACATCGACCTGGTTCCCGACCTGCCCGCCTGGGAGCGTGAACAGTGGATTGCCGAAGTCAAGGTGTTAAAGGCCTACTACCATTTCAGCTTAGTACAGATGTATGGCCCGGTGCCATTGATCCGGGAAAATATGCCGGTGGACGTGGACGTCTACTCCGTGAAAGTGGAACGTGAGCCGCTGGATGAGTGTGTCGACTACATCGTCCAACTGATAGATGAGGCCTGCGAGGGCGATATGCTGGTCACCTACCTGCTTGACCCGGCCAGCGACTACGGGCGGATTACCAAACCTATCGCCAAGTCGCTGAAGGCAAAGGTGTTAGTCACGGCAGCCAGCCCACTGTTCAACGGCAACCACGACCAGGCAACCCTGAAGAACCACGATGGTACGCCCCTTTTCAACACGGAGTTCGACATCACGAAATGGGAGGCGGCCATGGAGGCGTGCAAAGATGCCATCGATGTCTGTCACGATGCGGGGATCATGCTCTACGAGTACGATGACGCGGCCAATCGATTCAACGACACCACGGTACTGAACATCACCCTACGGAACGCTTTTAACCTACGCAACAACTGCGAGGTCATCTGGGGAAACACGCAAATGATCTCGATCCCGTCCAGCGGGGGGATGATCCACGCGTCCATGCCCAAGCTAAACCCCGATTACATCAACAGCAACGATATATGCAAGTGGTTGGGCATGCCCATCAAGATCGCGGAGATGTTTTACACCGAAAATGGGGTGCCCCTGGATGAGGACATCACCAGAAACGTGGGTGACCTCTACAACTTAAGGGTAGCGCAAGCGAAAGACAGGCTCTACATACGCGAAGGGAGAATGACCATCGACATGCACTTCGAACGTGAGCCCCGTTTTTACGCGTGGGTAGGGTTTGATGGCGGCGTCTGGTTTGGGGCAGGCCAATACAACGACAAAAATGCCTCATCATTAAGATACCTCGGGTTTAAAATTGGGGAAACCGATGGCACCGAGGGGCAAGGTCTCTGGACGGGTTACATCCCCAAGAAATACATCCCGTACGAAGCCCAGGTGAACGCGATCAACAGTATCTCCTCGCCAAGCTACGCCTGGCCCATCATAAGGCTGAGCGACCTCTACCTCCTGTACGCGGAAGCGATTAACGAGGTGGAAGGACCTAACGGGCCCAATAGCGCCGACCTGTTCTACTACATTGACCTGGTACGCGAACGCGCAGGCCTGAAAGGGGTGAAAGAGTCGTGGGACACGTATACCAACAACCCCAAGTACGAAACCAAGGAGGGGATGCGCGAGATCATCCAACGGGAGCGCTTGATCGAACTCTCGTTCGAAGGCCAACGCTTCTGGGATATACGCCGTTGGAAAACTGCGCCCGCGGAATACCATAAACCCCTGCAAGGGTGGAACATGATGGTCTCCGTGATCGATGGAACGGAAGAGGAGGTGAACCGGATGATGTACCAGCCGCAACTCCTGCTGGAACAAAAATTCGGCATACGCGACTACTTCTGGCCCATTCGTACCGGCGATATCGAAATTAATCCTAACTTAGTGCAAAATATTGGGTGGTAACCCTTAAAATAGCAGATTATGAAAAATAACTTATTATATATCATCACTTTACTGATATCATTCACATGGGCTACCAGCTGCAAGGAGGGGGGGCGCATCGACTTCATCGACGAGAGCATACCGGCTCCCCCCCAGGTATCCAACGTGATTGTTGATAACAGAGCGGGCGGGGCGGTATTGAGATACACCTTACCCGAAGATAAGAACCTGCTTTACGTCCGCGGTGAATACGAGATCAAACCGGGCGTGATACATGAAACGAAATCGTCCTACTTCAAAGACTCCCTGGTGATAGAGGGTTTCGGCACCCCGGGGCAGTATGACGTTAAGCTCTACTCCGTGGGGAAAAACGAAAAAGAGTCGGCACCACTTATCGTGCAGATCAACCCGACAACGGCACCCGTGCAACTGGCAGTCAAGAAGTTCAGGGACACGTTTGGAGGGGTAGCTATCGATTTCGAAAACCCGGAAAAAGCCAACCTGGCCATCGTGTTGATGGCCGACACGGCCGACCGGGGGTACATGAGCGAGCTGATCACCTACTACACCGCCATGCCGAAAGGGACCTTCACTTATCGCGGTGTTGATGGATTGGATCCCGTGGAACAGGAGTTCGCGATGTACATACGCGACCGCTGGGGCAACTATTCCGATACCGTGATCGGAAGTGTAACCCCCTGGTTTGAAGAGTTCATTCCCAAGAATACCTGGAGGGACTACACGTTAGCCGGTGATATACCGCCGGTGAACGCTAACTACCCCATAACCAGGATATGGGATAATAATTACGATCAGGATGGATTTCACGGCATGGAGACCCAAGTGTTACCCCACAACCTCACCTGGGACCTGGGAAGGCAAGTGAAGTTAAGTCGGTTAAAGTACTGGCCACGCAATCATGGTGATGACATGTGGAGGAGGGGACATGCGCGGATATTCGAGATATGGGGTTCCAACGCGCCCAACCCCACCGGTGCGATGGACGACAGTTGGATACCGCTCGGGAGGTTCGAGAGCCTGAAGCCATCGGGACCCGGCTCGCAAATCACCCAGGAAGACATCGCTTTTGCACAAGAAGGGATTGAATTTGAATTCGGTGTAACCGATTTCGCCCCGGAACCTTTCACCCCGGTTCGCTATATCCGATTCAGGACCATAGCCACCTATGCATACGCTTCGTTTTCCACTGTCCATATCTTGGAACTGAGCTTCTGGGGAGAATTAATTGATTGACAATTAAACGGTTAAAAAATATTCAAGATGAAAAACAGCATACTTTTTATCTTCTTACTCGGCATCGTTTTGGGATTAGCGTCATGCGATAGCCAAACGGATATTTACGAGGAGTACGTCGTTCCCAACGGCTTGATATACCCGGGGCCGGCACAGGAGCCGATCACGTACCCAGGCGACAAGCGAGTGAAAATAGCGTGGCTCAGGGGAACCGACCCCCGGGTGGAGAAGGCCAGGATTTTCTGGAACAATTACACCGACTCGGTAGAGCTGCCCGTGCCCGCGAATCAGGACACTGTGAGCTACATTATCTCACCGATTGCCGAAAACACCTACTCGTTCATGATTCACACCTACGACGAGGATGGGAACAAGTCGATCCCGATTGAAGTGTCGGGCACGGTTTACGGCGATAAATACCGAAACTTGCTCACCAACCGCTTGCTCAAAAGCACCTATTACGATGGGCGTGACCTCAAGTTGAACTGGGGAGACCCTATAAAAACCGAAGTGGGCATTTTGGTTAGCTGGAAAGATGTCAATGGCAACCTCAAAACCACCGAGGTCGATCCCGAGGAGACCGAAACATGGCTTCCCTACTTCGACCTGAAAACGCCCGTGACATACAGCAGCACGCACCTGCCCGACTCGTTGGCCATCGATGTGTTCCAGGCCAACGCCAACCAGAGGATGGTCGACCCGGTAACCTTTATCCCCAAAACCACGTGGGTAGCCAAACCGCTACCGGGCGATATGGGGATGAACGGGAGCTTCCCGCTACCCCTCCTCTGGGACGGGAATACCAACAACTTCATGCACTCGGTAGACCCGATATCCCTCCCCGGTACCTTTACATGGGATATGGGGATAAAGGCGAAGCTGAGTCGAATGACTATCTGGCCACGAAAGAACAATGACGACCGGTGGACACGGGGACAGCCAAGGGTATTTGAAATCTACGGGTCATTAGACCCCAACCCGAATGGCAGCCTGGACGACAGCTGGACGCTCCTGGGCAAATTCGTCTGCGTGCAACCGTCGGGGAACGGGATAGCCACCCCCTGGCAGCCGCCCACGGGTGAAGATATCGCGCTATCGGATAGGGGTATTGAGTTTGAGTTCGTGGCAAACGGATTGGCTAAGCCCGAGACAACCGTCAGGTATATCCGGTTCAGAAGCCTTGAACACTTTAATCCCACCGCCAACCCGCGCATCCTGCTGGCTGAAATCAGCTTCTGGGGCACGTTGGTGAGGTAAAAGTTTCGAAGAAAACGATACCAAGGGAGTTGCCAAAGCTTCCGAAGTACGTTGGTGAGGCGAAAGCCATGGTCGAACAACGGTAAATTCTTGCTCATGAAAAAACAAGTTATACCCGTTTTTTCGTTCCTCCTTCTGCTTTTCATGGGGGGAGCACTACCCTGCTCCTCCCTTAAAGCGCAAGATTTCCTGGTGACCATAAAGCGAGACACGTTGAATTGTAAAATCGGGAAGATGGAGGGCGATTTTTACCCCATTGAATTCAAATGGGATGACGAGCTGATGCAGGGTACGATCCATAAGGATTCGATACTCTATTACAAGCGGAACATGTTCCGAAGCATGGACGATAACCGATTGCGCCCCTGGTACCCAATGGTTTACCTAAGTCTCAACTTGGGCGGTGGCCGGCAGTTCGGTCCCCTGAGGGTAGGGGTAACAGAAAACAACACCCCGATAAAAGGGACCTCTTCCGATCGCGGTGTATTTCATGCGGGCGCCGATTTGGCGGTCTACCTGAGCGCACTCACGGGATACGGTATAAAATACCATTACCGTCGCATGCTGGGAGGAGACATCCAACAGAACTACGCGGGACCGATGATATCGTTGCGCTTCTGGGACAGTCAACGAAAAAATCATTGGGTAGTGCAGGGCTCAGTGGGGTACGGGAGAATGGTGCATAACAACGCGATGATCAAGATAGGAACCAGGAAGCCGGAACCTATTAAGCTAACGGCCAACACGTTAGCCGGGGACGTGGGGGTAGGCTACAACCTGAAGTTGTCCCGCAAGCTCTCCGCGCTCTTCAAGCTGTCCGCTACCATCGCCTACCCCAGGTTCGTGAGGATTTTTGACTATACCCGAATCAATCCCACCGGGTCAGACCCCGCACCGGATATTAGTGGCTACTGCCATAACATGAACAGCGTGAACCTCACGGTAGGGCTAGCCGTTCACTAACGTTTAATACAATCATTGCACACCCTTGGGTGTAATGATTTTAAACACAATAGGCCCCTAACAGTGAAAAATAAACAAAACAAGCGTATGAAACACCTATACATTACCATGATGACGGTGCTGGCGTTCACCCTCGCGGCTTGTCAGCAAACCACCGTTCACATCACCTCCCCGAAAGTGGAGATGAAAGAAAACCCGGTGGGGTTAGAGACGACCACCCCCCGGTTCTCGTGGCAGATCGCCTCTGAGTTGCAAGACGTCCAACAGACATCCTACCGGATACAGGTAGCCCGCTCCGAGAAGGAGCTCAAAAGCGAAACCAACCTGATATGGGACACCGGGAACGTTTCCAGCGATGAGTCGGTACTGATTCCCTATAAAGGGGAAATGCTCAACTCCAGAGAGGTCTACTTCTGGCGGGTGAAGGCTAGCACGAACGTGGGAGAAACACCGTGGAGCAAAATAGGTTACTGGTCGATGGCGCTGCTGAACGGCTCGGAGTGGCAGGCGAAATGGATCGGGGAAGACGCGATGGACAACCCGGGCGAAACCAACAAAGGCAACACGCGACTGGCAGCCCGTTACCTGCGTAAGCCCTTTGAGAACACGGGACGGGTACAGCGGGCGGTCCTTTACATCTCCGGGCTGGGGGCATACGAGGCCTACATCAACGGCCAAAGGGTGTCTGACGACGTGCTGGCACCCACGGTCTGCTGGTTTCCCAAACGGGTCTACTACAACGTCTACGATGTAACCTCATTGGTCAAGGGGAAAAACAGCGTGCTCGGCGTGAAGCTGGGTAACGGGCGCTTCTTCGGCATGAGGGAATCACCCACCCAGGTCTTCGGCCTGCCCAGGCTCCTCGCCCAATTGGAGATCGAGTACGCCGACGGGACAACCCAAACGATTACCAGCGATGAGTCGTGGAAGGTGACCTCCAACGGGCCCATCATCGCGAATAACGAGTTCGACGGCGAGGAGTATGACGCCCGAAAAGAGCTGCCCGGCTGGAGTGAGCCGAACTACGACGACAGCGCGTGGAAGGCGGTCAACCTGATGACCGCCCCCGAGGGGGTGATGACCGCGCAACCTAACCCGAACATCACGGTGATGGATCAACTCAAGCCCATCTCCATCAACGAGATAGCCGATGGCAAGTACATCCTGGACATGGGCCAAAACATGGTGGGCTGGATCACCCTCAACGGGATCCGCGGAAAGAAGGATCAACCTATCACCCTACGGTTCGCCGAAAGGCTGAAACCCGATGGCACGCTCTACATGGACAACCTGAGGGGTGCCAAGGTGACCGACATCTACACGCCGGCCAAAGATGGCCCCATCAACTGGGAACCCTCGTTCGTCTTCCACGGCTTCCGTTTCGTGGAGGTTAGTGGGTTGGACTACCAACCAGACCCGGCCAACTTCACCGGTAAGGTAATCTACGACAAGATGGAGACCACCGGCCAATTTGAAAGTTCAAATGAAACCCTCAACCAGTTGGTGAAGAACGCGTTCTGGGGTATACGGGGCAACTACCGCGGTATGCCTACCGACTGCCCGCAACGGGACGAGCGACAAGGTTGGCTGGGCGACCGGGCTACCGGCTGCTACGGGGAGGCGTTCCTGTTTAACAACGCGCTGCTCTACAGCAAATGGCTGCAAGACATCGAGGATTCACAAAGCCCCGAGGGAAGCATCTCGGTGGTATCGCCCCGCTACTGGACCATCTACCACGATGACGTGACCTGGCCGTCCGCCTACTTCTACGGGGCGAGAATGCTGTGGAAACAGTTCGGGGAAACCCAACCGATCGAGCTACACTACCCCTCCATGAAGCGTTACCTGGAGCGGGTACAAGAGGTGTCGATGCAGGACTACATCCTCACCAAAGATGCCTACGGCGACTGGTGCATGCCGCCCGAGTCGGAAGAGCTCATCCACTCGCAAGACCCTGCCCGCAGAACGGCGGGGCCGGTACTGAGCACCACCATGTACTATAGCCTGCTGAACCTGATGATGGAGTTCGCCACCCTCACGGGGAACGAGCAGGATATCCCGGGATACGAAGAGCTGGCCGCGAAAATCAAAGAGGCCTACAACGAACGCTTCTTCGACCAGGAGACGGCACGGTACGACAACAACACCGTGACGGCCAACATTTTGTCGCTGCAACTGGGACTGGTGCCCGAAGGACGGGAAACCGAAGTGTTCAACAACATCGTGGAAAAGACGGAGGTGGACTGTAACGGTCACGTAAGCGCCGGCGTGCTGGGTATTCAGCAACTGATGAGGGGACTTACCGAACATGGGAACGTGGACCTCGCGTACAAGATCGCGACCAACCGCACCTTCCCCAGCTGGGGCTTCATGTTCGAGAAGGGAGCCACTACCATCTGGGAACTCTGGAACGGCGATACGGCCAACCCGGGCATGAACTCGGGGAACCACGTGATGCTGCTGGGCGACGTGCTGATCTGGCTCTACGAAGACCTGGCCGGCATCAAGAACTTCCCGGGAAGCACGGCCTACAAGAAGCTATGGATGGAACCCAAGTTCCCCGAAGGACTCACGCACGTGAATGCCACCTACCTCTCGTCCTATGGCGAGATCAACAGCGAGTGGCGCAAGGAGGAGGGTTCCTTTAGCTGGACCATCTCCATCCCCGCGAACACGTCGGCCATCGTGAGGCTACCGAGCGACTGGAACATCCAAACCCCAAGCGTGGAGGGGGTACGGGCGGTGAACGATGCCGATGGCGTCATCGAGTTCGAGATTGGCTCGGGGAGCTACCACTTCACCAATTAAACAACACGGGGTATCCCGAAATAACAAAAGTCACTTTCGGCTACCTGGACACCCCGGGAACCTTCCGAAACACCCGAAGCCACTTCGGCTACCCCAACATCCCGAGATGCCCTTGACGGTCATCTCGGGATGTTATCGCTTGGTGGAACAAGGCAATTACACTACCTTTGACAGAGGGTAATTATAAAAGGCACGTGTTAAACAGGTATCAATGGAATCAACGGTATGGCAAGAGATTGAAGCACTACACCAAATGTTCGTGAAACTCGGCATTGGTGATGAGGTGGACTACGAAAAGTACCACCTCTACTCCCTTATTACCCACTCAACCGCTATCGAAGGTTCCACACTCACGGAAATAGAGACCCAACTACTTTTTGATGAAGGCATTACGGCTGGCGGCAAGCTACTCGTTTACCACCTGATGAATGAGGATTTAAAGAACGCGTACGAGTGGGCGAGACAAGAAGCTAAACAGAAAACACCTGTCACCCCTTCGCTTCTACAAACCTTGAATGCCAAATTGATGCGTACTACCGGAAGCCTGTACAACGTGTTGAACGGTTCCTTTGATTCTTCCAAAGGAGAGTACCGTTTATGCGGGGTAACAGCGGGAACGGGTGGCAAGTCGTATATGAATTACAAGAAAGTTCCCTCGAAGGTAGCCGAATTATGCAGCCATCTTCAAGAACGATTGGACGCTGCAACTACGCTTCGTGAAAAGTACGAGCTGAGCTTCAATGCCCACCTTAACCTGGTGACTATCCACCCGTGGATTGATGGTAACGGCCGTACCTCACGGTTACTTATGAACTACATCCAGTTCCTTTACGATATTTTTCCAACAAAGGTATTCAAGGAAGATAGGGAAGGGTACATAGTCTCATTGCGGCAGTCGCAGGATGAGGACAATAATCACCCATTTTTGGTCTTCATGGCAGAACAAGCAAAGAAATCCCTCTCCTTGGAGATTGATAGATTCCATGCTTCACGAGACAGAGGATTTAGCTTCCTGTTCTGAAACATGATTTGAGTTGAAGCGTAAAAAACGCGAAGCAATTATTTCGTGATCCGGCTCCCTGCGCTGAAACACATTCAAGCCCATATAAAACCCGGGGGCGAAGCTGTTATGCAGCTCCGCCCCCGTTATCTTGAGAGCTATACCCCCATGCTTGATTTACCTCTCGCCTATCATGTTACTGTAAAAGTTGTTTGCTTTCACTAGGCGAAGGCATTATTTACTTAATCTTGTGGTACCCGTAAACGGCACGGTCACCCAACTCCTCTTCGATACGGAGTAGCTGGTTGTACTTGGCCGTACGGTCTGAACGACTCAGCGAGCCGGTCTTGATCTGTCCCGCGTTGGTAGCCACGGCGATATCGGCGATGGTAGCATCTTCCGTCTCCCCGGAGCGGTGCGAGATCACGTTCGTGTAGCCGTTTCTGTGGGCCATCTCGATGGCGTTCAGCGTCTCGGTCAAGGTACCAATCTGGTTCACCTTGATCAAGATGGAGTTGGCACACCCCTCTTTAATCCCCCTCGCGAGGAAGTCGACGTTGGTCACGAACAGGTCGTCACCCACCAGCTGACAACGGTCGCCGATCTTCTCGGTCAACAGCTTCCAGCCCTCCCAGTCGTTTTCATGCATCCCGTCCTCGATGGAGTCGATCGGGTACTTGGAGATGAGCTCTTCGAGGTAAGCCACCTGCTCCGCGCGGGAACGCTTCTTGCCGTTCTCACCTTCAAACTTGCTGTAATCGTACACGCCATCCACGTAAAATTCAGAAGCGGCGCAGTCCAACGCGATGGTCACATCCTTGCCCGGCTCGTAACCGGCGTTCTTGGTAGCGGTCAGAATCGAATCCAACGCCTCTTCCGTTCCACCCGTCAAGTTGGGAGCGAAACCACCTTCATCACCCACGGCAGTGCTTAAACCTTTGTCATGCAGTACCTTCTTCAACGCGTGGAACACCTCGGTCCCCATGCGCAGTCCTTCACGGAACGACTTGGCACCAACGGGGCGAATCATAAACTCCTGGAATGCGATGGGAGCGTCGGAGTGCGATCCACCGTTAATAATATTCATCATCGGCACGGGCAGAACGTAGGTGTTGGTCCCACCAATATAACGATACAGGGGCAAACCCAGGTAGTTCGCGGCCGCTTTAGACACGGCTAACGATACGCCTAACAACGCGTTGGCACCCAGGTTCGACTTGGTCTTGGTTCCGTCCAGCTCAAGCATCTTGGCATCGATAGCCGTTTGCTCCAAAACGTTGGCACCTAGTAAAGCCGGTGCGATCACATCGTTGATATTTTCCACCGCTTTCAATACCCCTTTCCCAAGGTAACGCCCTTTATCGCCGTCACGAAGCTCCAGCGCCTCGTTCTCACCCGTCGATGCGCCTGAAGGTACGGCCGCACGCCCAAAAGCGCCCGATTCGGTGTACACGTCTACTTCAACGGTGGGGTTACCCCTTGAATCCAGGATCTCTCTTCCTAAAATGCTTACAATTCTCATGTTGTTGAATGTTATTTAAATGGTTAGTTAGTTCTATCTCGTGTATGGGTTTACTTTCAAGGCGAAAGTGAAGAACCCAGGTTGACGCCCAAAAACAAATCTATCCTTGTTGAGATACAAAGATACGCGTTTTTTTCGTCAATTAAGCGGTTTAAGAATGGAAAGTTACGCCGCGTTCACCGAGGCAATCAACGCGCTCATGTTGGAGGTGAGCAGCTTGACCGATATCGCCATCAGGATAACCCCGAAAAACTTCTTCAGGATATAGGCCCCGCTCTCCCCGAGTAGTTTTTTCACGGGATCTAAAAAGCGGAGCACGAGGTAGACAATGAGGATGTTAATCACCACGGCGATGATGATGTTCACGGTATGGTACTCCGCCCGCATGGAGAGCAGGGTGGTGAAGCTGCCGGGACCGGCGATAAGCGGGAACACCACCGGGAAAATGGTGGATGAATCATCCTCAGTACTTGCATCATACTTGAAAATCTCCACCCCGAATATCATCTCGATAGAGATAATCAGGAGCACCACGGCACCCGCGACCGCGAAGGAGGAGATATCCAGTTGGAAGAGCTTCAAAATCCACTCACCCACGAAAAGGAAGCCGAGTAAAATCGCCAAGGAGTATAGTGCCGCCTTCTCCGGGTTGATAATCCTGTTTTTCGCCCTAAGGCTCAAAAAAATGGGTACACTCCCGGTTACGTCAATAATCGCGAACAGCACCAAAAAGGAGCTGACAATTTCAATGATATTGATTTGCATAAGGTACTCCCTACTTTGGTAGTCCTATTCTTGCTTAGCGGTGGTGGCTGGACCGTACTTGCTGTTCAGGAACTCCACCACGTCATTGGTTATATCGTACTTATCTTGCGCGAACAGGATATTGCTCGTGGTTCGGTTGCTAAAGATAATCTCGTAGTTCTTGTCCCGGTTGTATTCCACCATGCGCACCTTGATGGTATCCTCCATCTGGATGTTCAACTTCTCCTGTTCAAGCAGGAGCTCCTGCGTGAGCCGTTCGGCCAGTTGCTGGTACTCCTGGTTCATCTTGAGGATGCGTTCCTGCTCCTGCTGTGCCCTCTCCTGGCTTAAAAAGGCGTTGTTTCGCAACTTCCGGTCGAACTCCTGCGCGGCCGAGTTGATCTCGTTTTGCCGCTGGTTCAGGGTAGCCCGGGTACTCTCTTCCTTGCGCAGCAACGACTCATTAAGGTCTTTCGCGAAGTTGTAGTTCATCAACAGCGAGTCCACGTTCACATATGCCACGGGCAGGGTGATGGAGGAGTCGTTCAACAACACCGAGAGCTCTCTCTTAGCTGCAGCTCCTGATGAAGACCTGGACGTGAATTGGAGAATAAAAAGAGCGATAACGGCGACCGCCAGCACCCCGCTGACGATGTAGTGCGTAGAATTCTTCATTTTCGAGAGATTTATTATTTTTCAGATTCCAATATTTTTTCAACGGGGCTCTCCCTCCTTCTCATCTCCCTGTCTTGCGACGTGGCGCAACGGATGCCTCGATCCCGCATCGCTTTATTGGCCCCGACATGCGTGTTGGGAAATTTCCCATCCTTGGTAAAGAAAACCCTGACACCCATTAGCAGGACGGCGATGAACAAAAGAGCAGCCCCAAAAAGCAGTACTTTGACCATACTCCTTATTTTCTGTAGCGCGAAGATAGTCAATTAGCCCGTTAAACCGCATTTTTTCCAATTAAAGATGCTAAAATTTTGCCGGCCTCATGTTTTTCGGTTATATTTATAGTTCTTACTTGTTTCACTTATTTAAAACGAATCATGACGATTAAAGAGTTACAACCCTCCGCGATCTGGGGCTACTTTCACGACATCACGCAGATACCCAGACCCTCTAAGAAAGAAGAGAAGATATTGGCCTACCTCAAAGAGTTCGCCAGCCGCCATAACCTGGAAGCGAAACAGGACAAGGCAGGCAACCTGCTGATCACCAAACCCGCAACCCCGGGCAAAGAGGCGCTGCCCACCGTGATCCTCCAGTCGCACGTGGATATGGTGTGCGAGAAGAACTCCGACGTGGAGCACGACTTCGACAATGACCCCATAGAAACGGTGATCGAGGGGGACTGGGTCAAGGCCAAGGGAACCACCCTGGGTGCCGATAACGGCATCGGGGTAGCTGCTCAATTAGCCGTACTGGCCGCGGACAACCTATCGCACGGGAAGATCGAGGCGCTCTTCACGGTGGACGAGGAGACCGGCTTAACCGGTGCCAACTCCCTGGAAAAGGGGTTCATGACCGGCGATATCCTCATCAACCTCGACACCGAGGAGGAGGGCGAGATATATATCGGCTGTGCCGGCGGAAGGGGCACCAAGGCCTACTTCCACTATAAGCCCAAGAACGCGCCCAGGAACCGCTTCTGGTTCAAGGTGTCGGTCAAGGGTCTCAGGGGTGGCCACTCGGGCGGCGATATCCATAAAAAGCTGGGCAACGCCAACAAGCTGCTCGCCCGCTTCCTATACCCCTTCACCCGCGGTAAGTATGGTTTCAACCTCGTCAAGATCGAGGGTGGCAACCTGCATAACGCCATCGCGCGGGAGGCTTACGCGGTAGTCGGTGTCAAAGAGAAGTACAAGGAGGAGGTTCGGGTGAAGCTGAACCGTTTTCTCGCCGATGTACAGGAGGAGTACAAGAAGAGCGACCCGGGGCTGGAGATTCACCTGGAGACGATGCCCCCAGCCACCAAGGTAATCAAGAAAGGGACGAGCAAGAAGCTGATCCGCTCCCTGATGGCCTGCCCTCACGGTGTCATCGGCATGAGCCAGGAGATGCCGGGGCTGGTGGAAACCTCTACCAACCTGGCTTCCATCAAGATGATGGACGGTCACCTCATTGAGGTAGGTACCAGCCAACGCAGCTCGGTGGAATCGCAGAAAAAGCAGGTCGTGCAGATGGTGGCCGCCGTCTTCGAGCTGGCGGGAGCCAAGGTGATACACAACGATGGCTACCCGGGTTGGGCACCCAACCCCGACTCCAACATATTAAGACATGCCCAATCAGTCTACAAGCGCCTTTACGACAAGGAACCGGCAGTAAAAGCCATTCACGCGGGGCTCGAGTGCGGACTCTTCCTGGAGAAGTACCCCCACTTAGACATGATCTCCATTGGGCCGGATGTGACCGATGTCCACTCGCCCGATGAGAAGATGAAGATCTCCTCGGTCGGCAAATTCTGGGATTTCCTCGTGAAGATCCTGGAGGAGCTTCCGCCACAGGGCTAAAAGGAGGGAGGGGTTGCTATGCTACGTTCGGCATGGCAACCATTTCCCCGCTCCATGGACTGAAAAAAAGAGGGTATCGTTAGGGTGAAATTTTTCAAAACAGGAGTAGCAACGTTTAACAGGCTCAAGCGAAAACTTATAGCCGGTTCGACTCGTGCATCCTCACTTGCAGCAACTCCAACTTCGACACCCGTTTCCACCCTTGTTTCCGCTCTCGCCCTTCTTTTCCTGTTCCTTTTCCCGCTCCCACCCCTCTCGTTCTTGAGTCTCCCCGAGGTTAAGGCGCAGAGCGAGTTTCGGGTGATGTTTTACAACGTGGAGAACCTGTTCGACACGAAGGATGACCCGTCAAAGAACGACGATGAGTTCCTCCCGGACGGGTTCATGCGCTGGACGCCCAGCAGGTACAAAGAGAAACTGCGCAATGTCACCCGGGTGATTACCGCGGTGGGCGAGATGCAATCTCCCGGGCTAATCGGGTTGTGTGAGGTGGAGAACGACTCCGTGCTGTTCGATTTAACCCGCCGCTCACCCCTGCGCGCTCAGGAGTACGAATACCTGATTACCCGATCGCCGGACGAACGGGGTATCAACATCGCGCTCCTCTACCAGCGACACCAGTTCAAGCTGCTTGAATGGACAACGTACGAGGTGCGATTCAACCGTCCAGATACCCGCCCGACACGCGATATCCTGCACGCCGTGGGGCAGCTTGTCAACTTAGACACCCTCGACCTGATCATCTGCCACTTCCCCTCCCGGAGCGACGGCCAACTCGCTACGCGACCGGCAAGGATCGCGGCTGCCAAGACACTGCAAACGAAAGTTGACAGCGTCATCGCGGTACGAGCCCGCCCCCACTGCATCATCATGGGCGACTTTAACGACCCGCCCAACAGCGAATGCCTCTTTGACGTGCTCAAGGCGGGACAGGTGAAGCCACCGATACAAGGCGACCGGCTGTACAACCTCTTTTTCGACCTTCAAAAACAAGGGGAGAGGGGTACCTACAAGTACCAGGGGAAATGGGAGGTGATCGATCAGTTGATCGTAAACGGGGCATTATTGAAGGAGGGAAGCAGCACACGGGTAAAAAACGGGGAGGCCATTATTTTCGATGCCCCTTTTCTGCTCGAGAAAGATGAAAAGTATTACGGGAAGAAGCCTTTCCGAACCTATTTGGGACCTCGATACCACGGTGGGTTCAGTGACCACCTGCCCGTTTACCTCGACTTAGTGGTTGATGATTAGCGAATCAGTTCCCACAGGTCGCGGTGAACTGTACGTAGTTTACCTCGACTTAGTGGTTGATGATTGGCGAATCAGCTCCCGTGCGTTACAGTGAATAATACGTGGTTTGCCTTGATTTGGTGGTTGACGATTAGCCCTTTAACAGTCGTTTCCCAATTTTATGACAATAATCTTGGTATCTCTCGAGAATAAACCCTACATTTGTATGCGAAAATTAATGACAGTATAAACTATCTAACAAACTTG
>DUPB01000218.1 GCA_012838585.1 Bacteroidales bacterium | reverse complement strand
ACAAAGCTCTATCGAAATCTAAAGTGATCGTAGCAGGATGTGTGTTCGGATTGTAAGAACCTATCCTCTCAATGTACTTTCCATCTCGTGGTGCTCTGCTATCTGCAACAATAATCTGGTAGAAGGGATAGTGCTTGCGTCCTCTTCTCTGTAAACGTAATTTTGTTGCCATTTAGTAATTCTTTAAAATGAATATTTTTGCATTAGCGGGTGCAAAGGTACTCATTAGTTCCCTTTTTACAAAATTTATTTGCCGGCAGTTGCAAAAAGCGGTATCAAGTGAGGGTGTACCAGCAGCAAAAAATGGACATTTTTTATATCTTTGTGAAAGTGGCACGTGATACACCGAAATATTTAGAAGATTCGCATGAAGAGAATTATAGATACAGAAAGAATACCCATTAAACTTTGGCTTGATGAGGTGGACGACCAAACGCTGTACCAGGCGAAAAACCTGGCCAATTTGCCCTTCGCCTTCAAGCATATTTGCCTGATGCCTGATGCGCACTCGGGATACGGGATGCCCATCGGTGGAGTAATGGCTGCTGACAACGTGATCGTTCCCAATGCCGTGGGCGTGGATATAGGGTGTGGTATGTTAGCAGTGAAGACCGATGTAACCTTTACTCCAGGCATACGAAAAAAATTGGAGGATATTTTAAACGATATCAGAAGAAAGGTTCCGGTAGGTTTTTCGCACCATAAAAAGGCTCAAGACGAACGACTTATGCCCCAAAAGTACGATCTGAAAAGCTTGCCCGTGGTAAAAACGGAATACGCTTCGGCGTTAAGGCAGCTGGGAACGCTTGGCGGAGGGAACCACTTTATCGAGATCCAGAAAGACAGGGAGAACACCATTTGGATCATGATACACTCGGGCAGCCGGAACCTGGGCAAGCAGGTGGCAGACCACTACAACAGGCTCGCTAAAAAGCTGAACAAGCAGTGGAACTCGCCGGTAAACCCCAAAGTTGATCTCGCTTACCTGCCCTTTAAAACCGATGAGGCGCACCAGTATTACAACGAGATGAACTATTGCGTCGATTTCGCGCTGGCCAACCGCAAGCTGATGCTCACGAGGGTACAGGAGGTGTTTCGCACCTTTTTCCCCAATATCGCTTTTGGCGAGATAATCAACATCGCCCACAACTACGCCGCGTGGGAAAAACATTTCGGCAAGAAGGTGGTGGTACACCGCAAAGGCGCCACCTCCGCGCGTAAAGGAGAGCTTGGCATTATACCCGGATCGCAGGGCACAAGCTCCTATATCGTGGAGGGGTTGGGGAACCCGGAGAGCTTCGCGAGCTGCTCGCACGGGGCTGGTCGCAAGATGGGGCGTAACGAAGCGATACGCTCCTTAAGCCTTGAGGAGGAGCAGCGCAAGCTCGATAGGCTGGGCGTTCTTCACGCGATCAGAAGGAAAAAGGATTTGGATGAGGCACCTTCCGCGTACAAGAATATCGTTCGGGTTATGGCCGACCAGGAAGATCTGGTCAAAATCAAGGTAGAATTGTCGCCCCTGGCCGTGGTTAAGGGGTAATTGCGAAGTATATAATGAAGGAATCTATTCCAACGTGAACCGCGGTATCGTAGGCGGTCGGGGAATATAGCTTGGATAGGGACACAGGTGGACTAATAGAAGAGTTGAGGATTGATAGTAACCGGGGTAAACATTTCAAAAAGCATGGGCACGATTCGAAAACAGTTGACAGAAAAAACACACGAAACAACGTCCGGCATAATCCATTATTGGATCGACAAGATAGATGCCGGTGCTGTGACATTGGTCTTTCTTCCGGGACTAACGGCAGACCACCGACTGTTTGAAAAACAGATCGAATACTTTAAGGGCAAACTGAATGTTTTTGTTTGGGACCCTCCCGCCCATGCCTCTTCATGGCCATTCAAGTTCGATTTCAGTTTGTTTGATAAAGCGAAATGGTTACATGAAATACTCGAGCGAGAAGACATCACGCAACCTATCATTGTCGGTCAATCGATGGGTGGTTACGTGGGTCAAGCTTTTGCTGAACTGTACCCTGAAAAGTTACAAGGCTTCATCTCCATTGATTCTGCCCCGTTGCAAAGAAAATATCTGACGGGGATAGAGCTTTGGCTGCTGAAAAGAATGGAGCCTATCTACCTGTTATACCCATGGAACTGTTTGTTGAGGGATGGAACAAAAGGGACCGCGGAGTCCGAATACGGCAGAAAACTGATATATGACATCATGATGGTTTACGATGGGAATAAGAAACGATACGCCAAACTTGCCGGTCACGGTTTTAAAATGCTTGCCGAAGCGTATGAAAAAGATTTGCCGTATGAAATCAGCTGCCCTGCCCTATTGATTTGTGGAGAAAAGGACAAGGCGGGCTCAACCCTTAGGTTTAATAAGGCATGGCATAAGAACACGGGAATCCCTATTGAATGGATAAAAGATGCCGGTCATAACTCGAACACGGACAAACCGGAAATTGTAAATCAGTTGATAGAAAGTTTTGTCAAAAACATAACCTGAACATACCCCCGGGCATAATACCCATTTGATAATCAGTTTTTATAGTTTCTGTTTTGGCGTCGTAACTTTGTCGCCAAATATTCTTTCGGTTCGTGATATTGGTAAATTCGAGACCCGCTTCATAACTCATTTTTTTCATATTGACACGGTATAACAGCTTGATATTTGCTTTAAAGAAATCAGGATTTTTGTCCCTATAAGCATTTTTATAATCGTAAACCGTGTAACCATCAATTTTTGATTTCTTTATATCTATCGGGATATTGCGCAATCCTCCCGCGTAAACTACATTCGCGTTTACGGTCAATGATT
>DUPB01000217.1 GCA_012838585.1 Bacteroidales bacterium | reverse complement strand
TCGTGGATCGCGACCAGATTGAGCCCAAGCACTTCCAGAGCTGGATCGATTGGGCCAAGAAGCACGACGTGAAGCTCGACTTCAACTCCACCTTCTTCTCCCACCCGAAATCGAGCAGCGGCTACACGCTCTCCGATTTCGACCCCGAAATCCGCGCGTTCTGGAAAGAGCACCTGCGCCGTTGCAGGCTCATCGCGGCCGAGATAGGGCGCCAACAGGGAGACCCCTGTATCCACAACATCTGGATTCCCGACGGCGAGAAAGACAAAACCGTTTCCCGCTACGAGCACCGGAGGCTGCTGAAAGAATCGCTCGACGAGGTACTTGCCGAGAAAATCAGCACCGACTACCTGAAGGATTGCATCGAGTGCAAGCTGTTCGGTATCGGCAGTGAAAGCTTCGTTACCGGCTCGCACGAGTTCTACATGGGGTACACGGTGAAAAACAACATGATGCTAACCCTCGACTCCGGGCACTTCCACCCGACAGAGGTCATCTCCGACAAGCTTTCGTCGGTCTTGTTGTTCGTCCCTGAGGTGAACCTGCACGTGAGCCGCCCCGAACGGTGGGACAGCGACCACGTGGTGATACTGGACAACGAGCTGTTGGCAATCGCCCAGGAGATCGTCCGCTCGGGACACCTGCAACGCGTTCACTTCGGCCTCGACTTCTTCGATGCCTCCATCAACCGCATCGGTGCCTACGTGATCGGCATCCGCTCTACCCAGAAGGCCGTGCTGCAAGCGCTGCTTGAGCCAACGGAAACGTTGCGGGACTTCGAGAAGGAGGACAAGAACTTCCAACGCTTGGCATACCTGGAAGAGCTTAAGGCTATGCCCTGGTCAGACCTGTACAACTACTACTGCGAACAGCAAGGTGTTCCGGTAGGAGACGCGTACATCAAGGATATCCAGGAGTACGAAGAGAAGGTTACATCAAAAAGGGTGTAAACGATGAACACGATCATAGGTTTACTGATT
Organism: Bacteroidales bacterium; assembly: GCA_012838585.1. Taxonomy (GTDB): domain Bacteria; phylum Bacteroidota; class Bacteroidia; order Bacteroidales; family Dysgonomonadaceae; genus Proteiniphilum. The sequence continues at coordinate 2,348 of DUPB01000217.1, read as the reverse complement.
ATCGCGGTGGGGAGTATGGGCCAATCGAGCTCATACGTCCCCATTAACAAGATTAAGGAGTGGTCGTGGGAAAACTTCTGGCTCACGCAAGGAATCTTCGCGTGGCTGGTCTTTCCCATCATTGGTGCACTCATTACCCTTTCCGGCCCGGAGCTAATCGAAATTTACAGTTCCCACTCTGGCGCCGCATGGCAAGCTATCGGTTACGGCGTGCTGTGGGGCGTGGGGGGGCTCACCTTCGGGCTCAGCATGCGCTTCTTAGGTATCGCGCTCGGGCAATCGGTGGCGTTGGGAACCTGTGCCGCGTTCGGCACGCTTATCCCTGCCGTCCTTACCGGCACCAACCTCTTATCACCGGAGGGTCTGGTTCTGCTGCTGGCTGTTACGGTAGCGCTGGTGGGCATCGCCCTGGTGGGCTACGCCGGGAGCTTGCGCTCCAAAAACATGTCGGAAGAGGAGAAGCGTAAGGCCATCAAGGACTTCGCCTTGAAGAAGGGGTTGCTGATCGCGTTGCTATCAGGGGTAATGAGTGCCTGCTTCAGCTTGGGGCTGAGCGCCGGGATACCCATTAAAGAGGCGGCAATCGCCGCGGGCGCCAAGGAGCTGTTCGCGCAGAACCCGGTCACGCTGCTCGTCACCATCGGTGGATTCTTCACCAACATGGTCTACTGCCTCTACATGAACCGGAAGAACAAAACCGGCGGGGAGATCAAGCGCTCATCGAAAGGTGTCTTGGTCAATAACCTCCTGTTTTGTGCGCTCGCGGGCCTGCTATGGTACTCGCAGTTCTTCGGACTCGGCATGGGGCAAAGCTTCTTCAAGCCGGGCAGCATCATGATGGCCTTCTCGTGGAGCATCCTGATGTCGCTGAACGTGGTCTTTAGCAACGTATGGGGTATCATCCTCAAAGAGTGGAAAGGCGCCGGACGCAAAGCGGTGGCCTTCTTGGCGATTGGTATGGCGGTACTCATCTTCTCACTCGTGATTCCCAACCTGTTCACGATTGGAAGGTAAACCACTACGCAGTCTATGAAAAAGGAGATGGAGTGACCGATCAACGGGTGCTTCCATCTCCTTTGTTTCATTTTTAGTGGAAGATTAAAAAGAAAAAAATGTATAAGAGGTTGCTATTTGGGTTGCTCGTATGCCTGACAACCGGTGTTGTCAAGGCAGGAACTCATCAGGCTCCCCCACCCGACAGGCTGACGGTGAACATGTTGGCCAACACGGAACAGGTGCTCCTGAACGGGTACCCCGCGATTACCCCGTTAGAGAAGGCGGTTGCCTACCCTGAGAATTGGCAGTTCACCGAGATAGCGACCCCTAATCCGCTCTTTGGATGGGTGTTGCGCTCAGAAAAGAACAACACGAAACAACAAGCTTACCGGATTCTCGTGGCATCGAACCGCTCCCTGTTGACAGAGGGTTCCGCCGATCTATGGGACTCGGGGCAGGTGAATAGCGACCAGTCGGTACACATCCCCTATAACGGCAAGCCACTGGAAGCGGGAAATGTCTACTTCTGGAAGGTGAAAACATGGGATAACCATGGCGACGAATCGCCGTACTCCAACGTGTCGGCCTTCAAGACCGCTGACAGTTTCTCAGCGTACAGTACCGACCGTTACCCCATCCAAAAAGCGGACGAGCACCCCATTGTGCTAAGCCGGCTGGACGGGAGCACCTTTTTGGCCGACTTTGGGAAAGCCTCTTTCGGTAGGCTGCGACTCAACCTCTATTCCGAGACCGGCACAGACAGCGTGATCGTCCACCTGGGCGAAGCAATTAAAGGGGGACGGGTAAACCGTTCACCGGGTGGCACCATCCGCTATTCACGCTTCGTGATCACACCCCGACAAGGGCTGAACAGCTACCTGATCGCTATCCCCCCCGACAAACGGAACACGGGTTCGCAAGCGGTCCTTATGCCCAAACATATTGGAGAGGTGACCCCTTTCAGGTATTGCGAGATCGAAAATTATACCCATCCACTACAGGAAAAAGATGTGGTAAGGGAGAGCGCTTTCTACCCCTTTAACGAGCACGACTCTCACTTTCATTGCTCCGATACCGTTTTGAACCAGGTATGGGAGCTATGCAAGTACTCCATTAAAGCTACCTCGTTCCTGGGTGTGTACGTCGACGGCGACCGGGAACGAATCCCCTATGAAGCGGATGCGTTGATCAACCAACTGTCCCATTACGGCGTGGCGAACGACTTCAGCATGGCACGCTACACCCACGAGTACCTTATCCGTAAGCCCACATGGCCTACCGAGTGGATCCTGCAATCGATCCTCATGGCTTGGGAAGATTACATGTACACCGGCAACACCCTCTCGATGGCG
>DUPB01000216.1 GCA_012838585.1 Bacteroidales bacterium | reverse complement strand
TTTCATACGATTATTTTATTTAATTGTTTGATACTTGGGACCCTTGATGTTTGCAAAAATCTCTCTCAAGGGTGCTTTATAATTGCTTTAAGCAGCTCTGTTTAATTTTATCATGTGATACACCCGATTTCCCCTTTAAAATTCTCACGCGGGTTCAAGATTGGACTTGCATGTCAACCTTATCATCTGTCTCCTTTACTATCAGCGAGCAGTAGAGCAGGTAGATCATCAAGAGCAACAGCACGCACATGGCACCCACCTGGTTGAACCTATCCGCTACCATCCCCATGATGGGGGGTATGATGGCACCTCCCGCCACCCCCATGATCAACAGCCCGGAGATTTCGTTGGATTTATCCGGTTTCCTTTTCAAGGCGAAGGAGAATATAATGGAAAAAACATTGGCGATGGCAAAACCCACCACGAACACCATCGACAGGATACCCCATAGTCCTCCCATGAACAACATGAGAATCAGACCGGGTATGGCCACGATCATGCTTATCGTGAAAAACCGTTTCGCGGAAAAGATGGCCAGTAGAATAGCCCCCACGAACGTACCCGCCGTTCTTGCTATAAAGTACAAGCTGGTTCCAAGCCCTGCCTGTTCAAGACTAATATTGAGTTTTTCGATCAAGAGCTTAGGAACGGTTGTATTCAATCCAACATCGATGCCAACCACGAAAATAATTCCTATAAACAGGAGCAATATCATTTTATCTTTCAACAGTCCAAAGGTTTCACCCAGCGATGAGGTTTTTTCTCCCCGTGGTTCTTGTGGTATGGGTGTAAGCCATAACCAGACACCACACAGGACGGTGACTAGCCCGTACACCACGAACACCAGCTTCCAGTCACCAAACCACAGCGCAGATCGGCTTGCAATGATAGGTCCCAGAAACGCGGCAATGGCTTTAATAAATTGCCCCAGCGTTAAGCTGCTGGTAAGGCGGTTACTACTCACCACGTTCGTAAGCAGGGGATTCAACGACACCTGAATAATGGTGTTTCCAATCCCCAGCATCCCGAAGGCGAACAGCATCATCGGGAAACTATAGCTCACGTAAGGAACTATCATGGCCAACAAGGTGATTATCATACTGAGGAGTACAGTACGCTTTCGCCCCCATTTATTCATCATGATCCCGGTAGGAACCGCCAAAATGGCGAACCACAGGAACAAGCTCATGGGCAACAGATTGGCAATGGTGTCACTCAACACGAAGTCCTGTTTCACGTAATTGGTTGAGATGCCTACCAAATCAACGATTCCCATTACAAAAAAACAGGACAAAACAGGCAAAGCCTTCTTTAATGATGTTTTACTCATACAATTAATTATTAAAGATTCATTACGTCTTGATCTTATCTTACTAGTTATCACCCACGACGACCAACAGGGTTACTGTCGAAGCCGCGTATCTTTATGAAAACACCGACTAGCTAAATCGGTTAACTTCACGTTCACACGATTATCGCACATTGTCAACCATTTCAATTGGCAAACACGATTTCCGCATCCAATACAAGGTGTACTGCATTTTTTCTCCCGTCAATTTGCCCCATCAATATATCTACCGCCTTCTCACCCATCTCTTGAATAGGCTGTTCGATATAATGGATTGGATAATCGATTATTGAAAAAGCGTCAATCTTATCGAAACAGAGCACTTCCATATCCTCAGGTATCTTGACACCTTCCCGATGTATATAGTTCATCCCGATAGTAAAAACACGCTTGGAGCAGAAAAACACCGCTTCCACCTTTTCCGGATTATTTTTCAGATCGATAACTGCCTGCTCGATCTGTTTTTCCTGATTCTCGTAATCGATATTCTTAATAAGCGAACGATCCAGCAATTCATTCCGCTCCAAGGCATCAATATACCCGTTGCGCCTTTCGACAAGAGCGTTCACGTTCATATCGTAACAAATAGAGGCAATTTTCCGATACCCTTTGTGAACCAACAATTCGATGGCCTTTTTAGAGACTTTATAATTATCAACAACGATGTAGCTCGCATCGATGCCGGGAAAAAACCTATCGACTTGCACAACGGGAACCTGTTTTTTGATAACCCTTTCAACGATCTCCTGTCCACCGGCAACCGGAACCAGGACAATCCCATCCACTTGTTTATTCATCAGGGTAGTAATGGCATTGTCAAATTCATCTAAACGTTCATTTGTGTTCGTGGTGATTACCGTGTACCCGTACTTCTTTGCCTGCTCCTGTATATGAAATGTTAGGTTGCCGAAAAATTCGTTCGAGATATCCGTAACAATTACCCCGATTGTCATAGTAGTTCCCGTGCTAAGGCTGCGGGCAATATCATTCGGGTAATAGTGCATTTCAGCGGCCATCTTCTTGACCCTATCTGCTGTTTTCTCACTCACCCGACCCCCTTTTGC